>JBEISW010000131.1:0-6399 GCA_040375215.1 Crocinitomicaceae bacterium
ATAAGTCCAGTTGTTTCGGGGTAAATGTATCTGGTAAAGGATCCGGTGTGCAAGAAGTAGCTTTGTCTTAATCCAATGTTGACTTTGAATTTTTCATTGATGTCCCATTCATCCTGAATGTAGGCCGCGGTTTCATGTGAGTTTAATCGGCTGCTGTTGTTCAAATTAAATTGGGTGTCTCCACTGCTTGCGTAGGTATTGTTGGGCGTGAAAATATGATAGGTGTAATCAACACCCCATTTGACTTTGTGGTTGGGATTGGGGAAATAACTGAATTGTATTTTAGATCCATAATCACGGATGCCACTCTTTAACCCAAAAGTAAACTCCTCTTGCCCTCCCTCGAAACTGAATGAATAGTCTGTAAAGTAAAACAATGTATTCATGAAAAGCTTTGGACTAAAGACATGGTTCCAACGCAAAGTACTGGTAGCATTGCCCCATGGAATTTTGGTTGAAAATCCAGCTTTGGCGCTGTTAAAGCTAAAGACATCACGACCTAAATAAGCGCTGATAGATATCCAATCCTTGCTGCTCAATTTGTAGTTGAACTTGGCATTGAGATCGTAAAAATAGTAGCCCGTTCCTTGGATGTTGGGGCGTTTGTTGATGAGCGGTTTTAATAGAAAATCGATGTATGTCCTTCTTCCTGAAATGATAAAAGACGAGGTGTCTTTTTTTATTGGGCCTTCAGCTGTAAAACGAGAAGCGATGGTTCCAACACCACCCGTACCATGGAAAGTTTTGTAGTTGCCGTCGCGCAATGAGATGTCCAACACACTGGAAAGGCGACCACCATAGCCTGAAGGAACGCCACCTTTGAATAGCTCAATATTTTTGACAGCATCCGCATTGAAAACGGAAAAGAAGCCAAAAAGGTGGGATGCATTGTAAACAGTGGCATTGTCCAACAAAATGAGGTTTTGATCAATCCCGCCTCCACGCACATAGAAACCGGTATTGCCTTCACCCGCACTTTGAACCCCCGGCAAGAGCGCAATGGTTTTCAGTATGTCCACCTCTCCAAAAACGACAGGTAACTTTTTGATTTGATCAATCGGTAGTTCAATGCGACCCATATCCGTGCTCTCTGTGTTTCGATTTCGGTCTGCTTGAATCACCAAGTCACGGCTATTGTATTCTTCTAAATTGAAATTGAGCAGTTCATTTTTGTTCAATTGAATGGATTGCACAATTTCTTGAAAACCAACAAAACTTATTTTTAATTGATACTGTCCAGCGGGCGCTGTAATGCTATAGTAGCCGAAATTGTTGGTGGTTGCTCCATACGGAGTGCCTGCCAAGAAAACGACAGCTCCGATCATTGTTTCTCCAGTTCGTGATTCGCGAACTTCACCGCTGATGGTAAATTTTTCTTGGGCAAATGAAAAAGCAGGTGCGCTGGCTAACAAGCAAAGCAAAAAGAAATGCGTTAAAAATTTCATCGTGTGCAAAAGTAGTAGGTTATTTTTGCTACCGATGAAAAAACAAGGAAACCCGTTTATTGTTTTACAGATTTTGTGTTTTGCTTTTTGTGCCTTTTCAGGAATTGCGCAGAATGCTCTTGATGCCTCCTTGGTTGCCCGTCCTCCAAAGTTGGATGGTATTTTAGAGCCCGAGATTTGGCAGGAAGCGACGTCCGCTGCAGATTTTACCGAGCAGTTGCCCGTTCCTGGTGGACCCGTTAGGCAGCCCAGTGAGGTGAAAGTAGTTTATACGCAAGAAGCTCTTTACGTTGGTTTTCTGTGTTATGACAATCATCCGGATAGTATTTTAAAACAACTTTCAGGTCGCGATGGAGATGGGAATAGCGATTGGTGTGCCATTACCATCAATTGTTATCAGGATGGTATCAATGGGTTTTCATTTGCGGTTTCCCCTTGGGGCGAGCAATGGGATGGTCGAGTAACAGCGGGAGAAAAGGAACCTGATGTAAGTTGGAATGCAGTTTGGGATTGTAAAGTGCACATCAATGAGCAGGGGTGGTGCGCGGAGTTTAAGATACCTTTTGCGGCCCTGCGTTTTCCGGAGAAGGACGTGCAGGAATGGGATATCAATTTTGCAAGAGAGATCAGAAGGCATCGGGAGGTTTCCCAATGGAATCCTGTAAACCCCAATGGTCCCGGTGAATTGGCCCAAATGGGTAAATTGAAAGGAATTAAAGAGATTAAAACTCCCAAAAGATTCTTCTTGTTTCCCTACCTGAGTAGCTATTACAATTATGCAGAGGGCAGTCCTTCCAGTTTTTCATACAATGGAGGGATGGATATTAAAATGGGTTTAAATGACGCCTTCACATTGGACGCTACCTTGATTCCAGATTTTGGTCAAACAATCAGTGATCAGCTCATCTTGAATCTAACACCTTTTGAGATTGAATTTCAAGACAACCGACCCTTCTTTATGGAAGGGACTGAACTGTTCAACAAGTCGGGAGTCTTTTATTCTAGACGCGTTGGTGGAGCTCCTGTAGGGGCTTATGATTTGTATGGCCAATTACATGATGGGGATGTTGTTGTTAATAATCCCATGCAAAGTCAGTTGTTCAATAGTACAAAAATATCAGGTAGGACCAAAGGCAATACAGGGATAGGTTTGATGAATAGTGTCACAGCGCCTTCCTATGCAACAGTCCGCGACTCTGCAGGAGCTGAGCGTCAAATAGAGACCCAACCCTTATCCAATTACAATGTTTTTGTGATGGATCAGAACTTGAAAAACAATTCATACATCACTTACACCAATACCAATGTCACGAGGGCTGGTTCAATATATGATGCAAATGTTTCTGCCTATAATTTTGAGTTTAAGGACAAGGCCAATGATTGGTCCATTTATTCTTGGGGAGCCTCCTCTTTGCGAAGAGGTGCACAATATTTCTCCAATGAGAAATTGAATCAAAAGGGATTTTCGCATGGCGCAGCATTATCAAGGTTAAGCGGTAATTTGACGGGTTCTACGGGTTATTATATGGAGAGTGATGGTTACAACCCCAATGATTTGGGTTATCTGCAAGCCAATAATTCATGGGGGCAATACATCAATTTGGCGTATCGATTGTACAAGCCATTTGGACCATTTAACCGCATGTGGAGTGAGTTGAATGTGGCTCGTGAAAGTCTTTATGCTCCCCGCGCTTTCTCCAGTTTAGAAGTGGATTGGGAGTTGGGATTAAACACTAAAAAGTTTACTACATACAATTTTTCCATTCACACGGAACCCGTCAGGGCATACAACTACTTTGAACCAAGGGTTTGGGGAATGAAGTTTCATGATTTTGCTCATTTTGAGATTGGTGGATGGATTTCTACAGATTATAGGAAGCAGTTGGCTATCGATGTGGGTGGTAGATATGGAATTTACGAGGACAATGCCAGAACCATTCAGAATTTCAGATTCTCACCACGATACAGAATTAATGATCATTGGATGTTGATCTATGTATACAGTTTGCAACAGCACTTTAATGACATCGGATTTGCTACGTTCCACGATTCCAAGGACAATACACCGGTCTTTGGTCGACGAGATGCCATTTCGCATACCAATGTGCTTACAGCCACCTATGCTGTGAACCCGCTGATGTCCTTCAATTGTAGGGTAAGACACTATTGGGGCTATTCTCGCTATCATCAATTTTATGGATTGGATGGCAATGGAGAATTGACATCGACAGATTATCATGGTTGGGAAGAGGGATCATCATCTTCTCTAGCCAACAGAAATTTCAATTCATTTACAGTTGACTTTTTCTACAAATGGAATTTTACACCAGGCAGTGAATTGAACTTTGCTTGGAAATGGAGCCAGATTGACGAGGTTTCGGAAATACCAAGTGATCTATTAGAAGATTTTAGGACGACCGCCCAAATTCCCATTAGTGGCAGTGTGAGTTTTAGATTGGTTTATTTTCTGGATTACCGCATTTTAACAAAGAATCGAGGAGAGGCCATTTCTAAATTTATGTAGGCGAGCAACCATTTTACTCCAAAAAGCGTTGTATATTTAGTTAGGCGTTTAATGCGGTTAGCATGAAAGAAAAAATGGAGGATATCATCCGAGGTTGTTGTGCAAGAGAGCGCTGGGCACAGGAGCGCTTGTACAAACAATATTCGGGACTGCTCTATGCCATTTGTTTGCGGTATGCCAAAAACAAAATGGATGCTCAGGATGTGCTTCAGGAGGTATTCGTCAAGATTTATAATCACATTCATACCTATCATTTTGATGGGAGTTTTGAAGGGTGGTTGAGGAGAATTGCCGTGAATACTTCTATTACGTTTTACCGCAAGGCCATCAAGAAACATTTAGAGAAAGATATTGATGAAGGTGTTTTTGAGGTGGCCAATGAACACGATGCTTGGAGTCAAGAGTTTTCTATGGAAGAGATGCAAACATGTATACAGCAACTGCCACATGGATACAAGACTATATTTAATTTGTATGTGATTGAGGGATACAAGCACAAGGAAATTGCAGAGATGTTGAGCATTGACATCAATACTTCAAAGTCACAATTGTCTAGAGCAAAAGTGCATATTCAAAATGAGTTACAAAAGATGAATAAAATAATGATCGTATGAGCGAAGGAAAATGGAATCATCCCATGTTTGAACAAATAAGAAATGCTGAGGTGCAGGCACCTGAGCACATCATGCATGCGGCAATCAAGAAGAGCAATAGAAACGGTTTTTTCTATTTTCAATGGCAATCATTCAATGTTTGGTACCTGGCATTGGGACTTGGTTCACTGTTGGCGCTGTTGTTTGTCAACGGCAATAATGCACAGAATGGTCAATTCAGATCTGAAGCAAAGGAAACAAGTACAATTGGAAAACCCTCCACATCTCCAATTGATCAGAAAATGAAAGGGAGTACCGAGATTCAAGTGTACAATCCGAGAGTCATTGCTTCCAAGAAGAAAACAACAATTGCTAGTATGTCAAGCAATGCTAATGAGCGGACTGAAGCAACTAATGAAGCAACCGCAGCACAACGGAATGTTCAAGAACCTTTGAACACCTTATCTGATACTGAAGTCAATACAAATGCATCTGTTGCGACGAGTCAAGAATTGCAACAAGAGCTGAATAAAGCGGAGCCTCTGCCTACTAAGCGTGAACTACCCAAGAAAGGGCGCTCACTCCGAGTTAAGATTGGCGACAACGCTAAGCCATAGTCCATTGAAAACACTCCTGTTGGTTGCGGGTATGCTCATTTTTTCTAATGAGCTTTTGTCATTTGCAACCACAAGTGATACCTTGATCTTAGATGGACAAGTTATTTATTTGGATCAGGATACCCTTTCTGATGTAGAAAGGCAGCAGCATGCTTTTGATTCAGATTACAGAAAAATAAGGAAGAAGGGAATTTGGGGATTGGAGGCGAATACGGGTACTTTGACCATCTCCAATACCAACAACGTTATTCCCATTGGTCTATCATCCTTGTACAGCTTGAGTCCTGATTTCCAGAAAAGATCATGGGGAATGGGTAGCTCGCTTATGGCCTACTATCATTTTCAAGATCACTTGGCATTGCGCACGGGAATAGAGTATAATCAGATCGAATGGAAATCAATGCATTTGGAGAACATCAAGGAATGGAATGCATTGGATATCTTTGAGTCGTCTTTTAATACAACAGGATTACAAGCCTTTTACAGGGTTTTGGTAGACTCAAGTCTTGGGCTTTATGAGTTGGATACCATGACTGTCAATCCTGCATTGGGAAAGCATAGACTTCAAATGATATCCATTCCCGTGATGGCAGCTTTTCACTTGAGTTCGCCAAGCAAACGATACCGCACGCCAAATGTATTGATGATGGAAATGGGGGCTGTTTACTTTCATGGCAAGATAATATCTCCGCCTATGACAGCATTAACGGAAACTCAAAAATTGGAGTCTATTGAAGAGTTGAACAACAATTGGAACCATTGGAGCATGCGAACTGCCATTACATGGAAACGCATGATCAACAAAAAGGGATTGAACGCTCTTTTCTTGGTGTCAAGATTGCAAATGGATTGGCCACCACGATCCTTCCAGCAGTATGGTTGGTCATGGAAATTGCCCAATTCATATTTAACATTTGGAATTTTATGGGAGCGCGGTAAATCATTACATTCGCTTAACAATTAAACCTATTTTCCATGAAGGCAATTTCAATGACAGGTTGTTTTCTGGTATGCGCAATGCTTACCGTTGCTCAAACGTTTCAATGCGGATTTGAAAACTACCTTTCGTTGCCCAATGGATTGGGAGAGTGGTACAGGATAAGAGGCGTTTCCAATCCTTCCTCCGATGGACAGGCTACTCCAGATTATTTTCATGTATTGGGCAATGCATCTTGTGACCTGCCAGAAACACCTTATGCCATGTTGCAGCCCAAAGAGGG
>JBEISW010000180.1:0-4831 GCA_040375215.1 Crocinitomicaceae bacterium
ACTTCCAGGCCTTGACAATCAACCCTGTTCCTTTTGCGTTGTGAACCCTGACATCCATCGCATTAAAAAGAAATGCAAAAGGATAAGTTATCAAATAATACAACGGAAGAACGATGAAAAATAAAGAGGTCTTGTTCAGCATGAGCATAGGGTACTTCATGCTCAACAGCCATGAAATTCTACCCCATCTGCCATAGGAATACTGAATATCCCATGTCGAGAAGCCGGCTGTCTTTAGCTTGACTGCCATATCCTCAACCCCATAACCATCTCGAACGTGTTCTTCAATGAAACTTGTCTCACCATCATCATGCACATCACTTCCCCCTTGATCAGACGGCGTAGAAATGAGAAGCATTCCGCCTTTTTTAAGACTTTGACAATAATTGGTTAACACCTTGACGTCTTCTTCAATGTGTTCCATCACATCTACACAAAGCACCAAGTTGTACTTTTCAGGTTGCACGAAAGTGGTGAGGTCTCCTGTTTGAAAATGCACATTGAGAATATTAACTTTTTTAAAAAAGCCATCGCAATCTGCTACTTGCTCGTCCTTCAAATCAACAGCGTCAATGGATTGATAGTTCAAAGATTTTGCCATGCGGTAGGTGTATTGACCAAAACCAAAACCTGCGTCCAATATTTGAACTGGATTGGGTTGGGTAGTTTTCCATTGACGCAATGCGCGTTGAATGTGCCAGGAACGCAACAGCAAAAGGTCTAGCAATTGATAAAACAAAACACGGGTCCAAGCAGCGGTATTAAAAACCACACCCAGCTTTCTTTTGATGGGATCGTAATGCATTTTTAACTTTTCAATAATCGGTCAATCTCAGCAGAATAGTCCAAAGAATCATCAATAAAAAACTGAAGTTCCGGAACCTTGCGCATCTGTTTTGCAACCACACCAGCCAAATAATGACGGATAGTGGCATTCTTCTCTTTCATGAATTCCATCACCTCTCCCCTCTTTTCTGGCGGAAAAACGGATACATAAACTTTGGCATAACCCAAATCAGGGCTTACCCTAACCAATGTTACCGTCACCAAAACTCCGGGAAACCATTCCATACCATTGCGTTGAAAGCTTGTGGAAAGCTCCTTTTTGATCAAAGCTGCAAATTTTTCTAAGCGCACTCCTGCCATGTTCCAAAGGTAGCCAATGTAATCTAGAAAATACCACTAAATTTGAACCATGTTAAAAATCAGAAGGGGAGAACGGCAAGATTTGCCTGCAGTGCTATTACTCATTCAAGAATTGGCGTTGTATGAGAAAGCACCTCATGAGGTGACCAACACTGTTGAAGACATGGAACGCGACGGATTTGGATCTCATCCCATTTACTTTTTGTGGGTAGCTGAAAAAAATGAAAAAATCGTTGGTATTGCCATCTGCTACATAAGGTACAGCACATGGAAAGGACAGATGCTTTACCTAGAAGACATTGTGGTTACCGAAAAAGAACGCGGAAAAAAAATAGGTCACCAGTTGATGAATACTGTGATTCAATTTGCGCAAGAAGAACAATACAATGGATTGATTTGGCAAGTTTTGGATTGGAATGAACCAGCCATCCGGTTCTATAAAAAGTACAACGCCCAATTTGACGGAGAGTGGTTCAATGCCAAGTTAAATAAAGAACAATTACAGCAATTTCAAACGCAACATGCAAGTATATAAATTTGGAGGTGCCAGTGTAAAAGATGCAAAGGCCATAAAGAATGTAGCCCAGATTGTTACCGCCGTTCAGGACCCATTGTGTGTCGTTGTTTCCGCAATGGGTAAAACAACCAATGCATTGGAAAGACTGCATGATCAATGGTTTAAAAATCTGTCATTTGAAGAAACACTGCAGTCCATATCTGACTTCCATCTTAGTATTTCTGATGAATTGGAATTGGACACCAACAACTGCCTTTGGAAACAGCAAATTCAAACACTTGAAGATAAATTAAATACCATTTCCAAAGTTTCATTTGACAACAGTTATGACCAAATCATCCCATTTGGAGAAATCATTTCCACTTCACTTTTGCATGACTATTGGAACAAGATTGCCTTGAATCACCAATTCATCATGGCTACTGATTTTGTTATTACAGACAACCTTCATCGCGAATCTCGGGTACAGTGGCCTGCTACACAATCTAAAATAATTGAACTAAAAAACAACTCAAATATTTTGCTCACACAAGGTTTCATTGGTAGCACGACCAGCGGAGAGTGGACCACTTTGGGCAGAGAAGGAAGTGACTACTCCGCTTCCATATTTGCACATTGCTTGGATGCCAACCAATTGACCATTTGGAAAGATGTCCCCGGCATGCTCAACGCTGACCCAAAGAAACAATCAGATGCACAAATCATTGATAAAATATCTTACCAAGAGGCCATAGAGTTGGCGTATTACGGAGCAAGTGTTATTCACCCAAAAACAATACAGCCTCTGGAATCCAAAAACATCACCTTGCGCATTGCCTCTTTTGTGGATCCCAATCTGCCTGGCACTTTAATTGGAAATTTTACAGGACTTCATTACCCCAGTTGTTACATTGAAAAGGAAAATCAAACGTTAATATCCATCTCCACCAAGGATTTTTCTTTTGTTGTAGAAGACAATATTGTTGAAATTTTCAATCAATTGTATCAACTAGGCATCAAGGTGCAAATGATGGAAAACAGTGCATTGAGTTTTACATTGTGCATTCAATGCGAACCCCACAAACTCAAGACATTAATCACAGCTTTGGAAAACAAGTATACCATAAGGTATAATGAAGGGGTAAAACTGCTCACTATCCGCCATTACCAGGCATCGGATCTTCTGCGAATGGAGCAGCAATCGGTATTAATGGAACAAAAAAACCGGACTACTGTCCGGTGGGTAATTCAATAATTTCGAGAAGAACAATCAATATTCGTCTTCATTGAAGAAGAAATCTTCTTTGGTTGGATAATCCGGCCAAATGTCTTCAATGCTCTCAAATACTTCTTCGTCGTCCTCAATTTGCTGCAGATTTTCTACAACTTCCAATGGAGCACCAGCTCTCATGGCGTAATCAATTAACTCATCTTTGGTGGCTGGCCATGGGGCGTCTTCCAAATAAGAGGCAAGTTCTAGCGTCCAATACATAGCAGTTTCATTTTTAAAGGGTTGAACGTATTAATTTGTGCGAAAGTAAAATTTTAAGTCAAAAAAACAAGCCTTTGTGGAAATATTATTTATTTCTGAGGAATCCAACATTTCGGAGACAAGCCATTTTGCTGCAAAATCCATCTAGATAAAGTGAAATAATAATCAGACAATCGGTTTAAAAAAACAGGGATTTCCAATTGAACTAGATGCTGATGATTGAGTTCCCAAACAGAGCGCTCTGCGCGACGACAAATGCAACGGACAACATGGGCCTGAGCTGAAGCGGCATGACCTCCAGGTAGAATGAAATTTTTCAAAGGCGGAAGTTCCGTCTCCATCGCATCCATCGCTTTTTCCAATCTTTCGATGTCCACTTGTTCAATCCGGGGCATCTGAATTTGGGTTTCTAAGCCAGGTTCAACGGCTAACCAACTGCCCAAAACAAACAAACGATCTTGCACCCAATCACCATTGGTATCGTTGTATTGAGCATTAAGCACACCAATCTGCGCGTTCAGTTCATCTACGTTGCCGTAGGCTTCAATTCGAATATTGAACTTTTCCAAACGCTCCGAACCCAAGATTCCGGTGGTTCCTTGATCACCTGTTTTGGTGTATATTTTCATGTTTTTTTTTGGACTAAAAAATAATGATGCGAATATAACCCGCACTCCCTATTTTTGTAGCTATTGCAATAAGATAAAGATGACGGCGGAAAAACAAGAGCGGTATGATCGGGCCTATTTAAAAATGGCACAAGAATGGGCCAAATTGTCCCATTGCTACCGCAAAAAAGTTGGCGCCTTATTGGTCAAAGATGGCATGCTCATTTCAGATGGCTACAATGGCACTCCTAGCGGATTTCCCAACACCTGCGAAAACGATCTCGGTGAAACCCATTGGTATGTCCTCCATGCAGAGGCCAATGCCATTACCAAAATAGCCAAGTCCACCAATAATGCCAAAGATTCCACTTTATACATCACGTTGTCCCCATGCAAGGATTGTTGTAAATTAATACTACAATCCGGAATCAAAAGAATGGTCTACGTTGAGGAATACAAAGACAACACAGCTATTCACTTTTTACAAAATGCCGGAATTGAAGTAGTACAGATTGCTGAGCCCTAATGAACGAGAATACTCCACAAACATCATCCCCTGCGCCTTTGAGAAAAAAAATCAGGCCTTCCTCAGCTCAACCATTGTATTTCGGAATGGTCTTGGTTGTTGGTATTTTAATTGGTACCTATTTGGCCGATACCAACTTATTGACCATCAAGACTGGCGCTGAAGAAAACCCCAATAAACTGGTCAGCCTAATTGATTTCATTGAAGAAAACTATGTGGACAGCGTCGATAAGAAAATGCTCATTGAAGGCGCCATTCAATCCATCCTTTCTCATCTTGACCCACACAGCTATTACATTTCTCCTGAAGCCATTGCAGAAAGCCAAGAGCGCATCAATGGGGAATATGAAGGCATTGGCATGGAGTTCATTGTTTACAAAGACACGCTTCGTGTTGTAAAAACCATTTCTGGCGGACCCGCGCAGCGTGCAGGACTTCTTCCCGGTGATCGAATTGTGATGGTGGATGGCAAAGATATTATCAAAGAAAAACTGGACAATGACAAAGTAAGTGGAGTAAAGGTAGCACCACAACAACATCAAAAATGTCAAGATTCAAATTTG
>JBEISW010000093.1:0-7845 GCA_040375215.1 Crocinitomicaceae bacterium
ACCACATGGGGACAATTGGAAATGTTCAAAGGAATGAGCATGCGCTCTATTGGTCCTGCAACCACAAGTGGCAGGGTTACAGCGATTGATGTAGATACTCCTACCAACACGTATTACATTGGAGCTGCCTCAGGAGGTGTTTGGAAAAGTGAGAGTGGCGGTGCAACGTGGGAACCCATATTCGATAAAGAAGCAGTTCTGGGCATAGGTGCCGTCAAAATTTCACCTTCTCATCCCGATGTTGTTTGGGTAGGAACTGGTGAAGGCAATCCACGCAACTCCCAAACCAGTGGAAGAGGAATCTATCGATCTCTAGACAGGGGAAACAGTTGGCAATGCATGGGATTGGAGGAAACCAAAACCATTCACCGGATTTGCATTGACCAATCAGACAATGTTTATGCTGCAGCTTTGGGTTCAGCATGGGGACCTAATGTTGATCGTGGTGTTTTTTATTACAACAATCAAAACAAGGATTGGAAAAAAATTCTTTATGTTAACGATTCCACAGGATGCGCTGACTTAGTAATGGACCCACGCAATGATCAAAAACTATTGGCCGCCATGTGGCAATACCAAAGACAACCCTGGCAATTCAACTCTGGAGGAAAAGGTTCAGGACTATACATCACCGTCAATGGTGGACAAGATTGGAAAAAATTAACTGACAAAGACGGATTGCCCAAAGGTAAATTGGGTCGCATCGGATTGGCCATTGCCCCATCTGATTCACGCATTGTGTATGCGATGATTGAGAGTGAAAAAACAGGATTATACAAAAGCACAGATGGTGGGCACCATTGGTCGTTGGTCACCGATAAAGGTGTAGAGGATAGACCATTCTATTACTCCGAATTTTATGTAGACCCTTCCAATCCCAATCACCTCATTTACCTGCACAGCATCGTTTCTGAAAGCATTGATGGTGGAAAAACTTGGTCTACCATGCTTCCCTATTGGGGGGTACATCCCGATCACCATGCCTTTTGGTGGAATCCTAACAACACCTTAGAAATGTGGGAGGGCAATGACGGAGGTCTCAACGTCAGCAGAGACGGAGGAAAAAATTGGGACTTCATTCCCAACCTTCCATTCGGGCAATTTTATCATATTCATTACGATCATCAAACCCCTTACAATGTTTATGGTGGTTTACAAGACAACGGAACTTGGAAAGGTCCTGGCTACGTTTGGCATTCCAATGGGATCCTAGATAGCGATTGGCAAGAATTGTATTTTGGAGATGGATTTGATGCCGTGCCTGACCCATCCGATGAAAACTATGTTTATGTTTTGTCACAAGGTGGAAACATGGGCCGAGTAAATGCCACAACAGGTGAAGAACATTTTGTTCAACCTGTGCACCCAGAAGGAAAGCCGTTGCGTTTTCATTGGAATACCGGAATCAGCAACGACCCTTTCATTGAAACGGGCATTTACATCGGATCTCAGTATTTGCATTATAGTACAAACAACGGACAGAGTTGGGAAATCATCTCTCCCGATTTAACCACCAACGACACCACCAAGCAGCATGCTTATCGCAGCGGCGGATTGACAACAGATGCCACCTCTGCAGAAAACTATTGTACCATACTCACCATTGAGCCCAGCATTTTTAACGCAGGCGAAATCTGGATCGGGACCGATGATGGTCAAGTATCCATGACTAATGACCACGGAAAGACTTGGAAAAACATCACTGCCAACATCAAGGGTCTGCCAAAAGGCGCATGGATCCCTCAGATTGTACTGTCACAAAACGATCCGAAAGAAATCTGGGTAGTAGCCAATCATTACCGCCAGAACGATTGGAAGCCATACTTATTCCACTCCACTGATGGTGGAAAGAAATGGGAAAATGTTGTAGAAAAAGCCAACATGACAGGGCATTGTTTGAGTGTAGCACAGGATCAAATCCAACCAGAATTGGTGTTTTGCGGAACAGAGCACGGGTTGTTTGTTTCTTTAGACCGCGGAGCAACATGGGAAAAATGGAAACACAATTATCCCTCTGTTGCAACCCAAGATTTAAAAATTCATCCTGACCAAGGTGATTTAATCATTGGAACTTTTGGAAGGGCAATCTACATATTGGATGATATCAGCCCGCTCAGGGATTGGATAACCAATGGCAAACAAATCAAAGATTCCTTAAGCGTTTACAATACCGTTAATCCTATCTATCAAGCACAATACAAACGCCACAACGGTCAAAGATTCCCAGCTGATATGTACTTCAGCGGCGACAACAAATCGTCCTCTGCAAAAATGTATTGTCATATAAAACAAAACGAAAAGAACAAAGAGCAGAAGTTAAAAGTAACCATTCACAGAAGCAATGGAGGAATCCGAGAGATCATTAGAAACTGGGAACAAGCACCTGACTCTTTCTTAACCACGATAGACTGGAACTTTGATAGCAATGGATTTGCCTATCCTAGCAGGAACAAAAGAGAAAAAGCAAAAGAAACACCTGGTGGAGGTTTTAAGGTGGAGCCCGGTGAATATTGGGCTGTTGTAGAATGGGGAGAAGAAAAGGACAGTATTCTATGGAGCATTGACTACGATTCAAGAATGACTTTCAATCCAGATCATTATCAAGTGCAAAAAAATCTCTATGAAGAATGGAAGAAAGAAATGATCAAACTTGGGGATGAATTGGAAAAAATCAATGAGGCCAAAGCTCTTGCGCAATGGACACTTGATGCCATGAAGTACCATGAAGACAGCACACTAAAACCAATGAAAACCTTACAAGATTCCTTGGATAAATCATGGGAAAAGCAAATGCTGAAAGTTTTCCTCAAAGAAGGATTGAAAGGTATTCAAGACGATAGCAAAGTCATCAGTGGTCATTGGTGGACACCGTATGCTTTGTTAAACACAGAGTCTGCTATGCCAGGAGAAAATGCCAAATTGGCCCTCAAAAATTTAAGGAATGAGATAGATGCATGGATCGGCGAGAACAAACTCATCTGGGAAGGGCCTTGGCTATCTTTTCAAAAAACAGCAACAGGAAAAGTAGATTGGCCCAAAGAATGGAAGAATCAAAAATAATGCAATAGCATCAGCGATACTGTGCTGTTATAGTTGCCTCTTTCGTAATAGCTGAATTGATTGGTTGGAGAAGGATTGGGTCTAATAGGAACGACACTTTGACCGAATTCAAAAACGATTGAAGTGTTGTCTGTAAATACAAAACCAATCCCAGCATTGATTCCGAAATCCCAATCGTTGAATGCGGGCTGGCCTCCATACTCGGTCAAAGTATAGGATTCCTTATTGGCCATTACGGATTGGTGAACCAAAAAAGCAGCATACGGACTAAGATGCACATTGATTTTCTCATTCCAGTGAATTTGCCAAGTCACTGGAATTTGTATGTAATTGAGACGGTAAGCAAAAACATTTCTGGTCAAGGTATCCAGAGGTGCACGGCTTCCTTTGGAGATAAAACCCATTCCCAAAAGCACATCACTTCTATCAGAAATATTTGCCCTTAAAGACAACCCGGCAGTACCACCAAATTTGTCAAAACCGCCCAATCCATCACCACTCATTTGAGAAGATGACGGACCAATGAAATAACCCAAATCAAATCGCTTGGTTGTTGATTCTTGTGCTTTGGAAAGAAGGCCTCCCAGAGCAAATAGAATCGCCAACAACCACTTATTGCAATTCAAACTCTGCTGCATTGACAACTTCTTGTGTTGCTTTATCAGTAACAAAGGCCACAACAGTCATGTGGTTGCCCTGCCATCCGGACTTCAAAGGATAGGTGTAGCTCTTGGTAATCATCGCCCCTGCTTCAGGGTTACTGACCAAATCATTTCCCATTGGTTGGGTGACTGCGTCACGCAAAAGATGCTTGTGCTCATAGTCCAAAATATCTGATGGACTGGCATTGTAATCCAATTGAGCACTAATGATATGCGACTCCACCAACAAAACAGTCAAGGCATAATTGCCTGACATAGACTCATTGAACTGAGAGGCTGTATGGATATTGATCACGTTGTCTTCTGATACAAAATCAGCTTGAATTTGCACAGCAGCCTTAGCAGTCTCGTTCTTGGCATCTTGAATCAACCCTTGCCAAGCTCCTGGATTTCCTGGATCCAAATAATGAAAGGTGCTCAAGCTTCCATTGCGGTCAATACGACCACAAGGATTGAAACCACCCTGCAATTGCGCCCAATACAAATTGCCAGGAAGGGTATTGTAATCTGCCTCATATGGCGCAGCCTTGGGTTCAGCCAATGTTCCAGCATGAACAGCTACTGTTACCAAACGTTCTCCCAGGACAGAATCCAATTGATTCACCAAATAGGTTGCTGCAGGACAAAAGCCACACTTGTGCCCCGTGAATTCTTCCAAAAGAACATTCTTTTGAATATTGTCCGCAAAAACAAACGTTGGAGCCGGTCCATACACTTCGTCTTTGTAACGGTATTTCACCGCATTCACTGGTGATTCAATCTTATCACAAGAAGACCAAATCAAAGCACTTAAAATAAAAAACCGGAGAATCTTTTTCATGATTAAAAACTACTGGTAATACTGATTTCAAAACCATTGGTAGCTGGTACAGCTCGACAAACTCCACCGATGCAAAACACCCCTTCACGTCGTTTACCATATCCCAAAGTCACACGGTGTGGACCATTGATATAACCTACCGTTCCAAATAGATAATTGATTTTCTTGGCCTCCACTGGATTTCCGCTGTTGTATTGATTGACAACGCCCAAAGTCCAATGAGGACTTCTGGTATACTCCAGAACAATGGTCTCCCAATTGCCCTTGTCCTGTTTGGTGTGCAATTCCTGCAATTCAATTCGGATATTGTCTTTCTTAGAAATCTTGTACCCCAACTCCAACACCTGAATATTGGCAAACAACAAACCTTTGAAATCGCTTGTAACCGGTGTAACCTTGGTATTGAATTCCATGTAGTAAAAAGTATAGGTAGCCTGAAACTCCTTGGTCAATTTGCGTTTGAATTCAATATTAAAATCCCTCACATATTTGGTCTTTCCAAAGCCCAATGAGTTTACCTGGTAAGACTCAGTAAAAGCTTGCAAACCGTTCAGACCAGTAGTATCCAAACAATTGGCTGCCGCATAACTTGCGGTGATTTGGGTTCCATATTTCCCTCCTAATTTAGACCCCTTGGGAACGGTATAAAATGCCTCCAACATAAAACTCGCTTCACCAGTCTGTGGCGTAGCATAAGGATACAGTGTTGATGCAAGATTATAAGTATGCTGCTTGGTAATGGCAGGGGTATAGTTCAAAGGCACATCAAACAACTTCAAATTCCTATCTCCTCTGAAACTCAAATTATCGATGCTCTTGGCCATCAAATTAAATCCCATTCCTTTTTTACTGTAGGAAGAGTTCAAGAATATTCCTTGACCCTCCTTGTAAATGTATCCATTATCAGCACTGGGATCATTGATTTTTCGGGCATACTCACCAGAAATCATCCAACCTCCGCGTTGTAACATAAGTCTACCGCTATACATAGCGACGTTGTCTGGAATGGTAAACACCAAACTATCTACAAACCGGCTTCCACCTTGTTGGTAGCGACTTACAAAATTCCCACCAATGGTTACCCTGGTTTTGGCTCCACTCCAATTTTTAATCAAATCATTGATGGCGATTTCACCATCCACACCGCGTACTATTCCTTCTGCATGAATAATCTGATTGTCAAAATCTAAACGTTGACGACCAAAAACACCTTTCAATGCAACACCTTTTGCAGGTCGCAAGACAACACGTGCGCCGTCCATGGCATTGTCGATACCCAAATTGGGTTCCCAATAAGTACGCAAGGTTAAACCATTTCCAAATTGCTCATAGAAATTTCCAACGGTAATCTCAAAACTGGAATCAGCATAAGTTAAGTAGCGATTCCCGATACCCGTTCCTTTGTATCTATTCTGTGCACTGTATCCTTGTAGGGCATTTTGATAAGTCTCTAAACGCCAACCAGCAGTGACATTGCCATAGGTATAAGTGAAATTGCCAAATCCATTGAGGGCAGCCTTGGATGGTGGCACGGTAGCATTGATCAAACTGTCCGCACTGTATTGCTGCGCGATGAATTGAAAATTCCCCCTGAGAATTCCTTGCTTGGGTTGTTCTTGCGCCCATGTTGTCAAAGAGCACAACAACAATAAAGCTCCTGTAATTCGTTTCATGTTCAAATATAAGTCTTAGTTGTTACCGATGAGTTCTTGTTCAATCACCTTCATGCGTTGCTTCATCTCATCCACCTGCTGATAATAAGTATCTTTTCCTTGAAAAGGTGCCTTCATGCTGAAGTAAAATTTAATCTTGGGCTCTGTACCGCTTGGACGTGCAGAGATGGTGGATCCATCCTCCAAAATAAATTGCAAGACATCTGATTGTGGCTGACCCAAATCATAAGTTGTCCCATTTGACAACGTGGCTCTTTGCAAATAAAAATCGCGCAACTCTATAACAGCTTTGCCTCCCAATGCTTTTGGAGCTTGCTCTCTAAAGCCACTCATCATGGATTTGATCTGTTGCACTCCATCCAATCCCTTGAGGGTGATGGATACCAACTCCTCATGGTACAAACCGTATTGAGTATAAATCCCCATCAACATTTCCCATAGACTGCTTCCACTGGCCAAAGCATGTGCACCAGCTTCACTCAATGCGGCTGCACTAATTACAGCGTCTTTGTCCCGGACATCATCACCGATGAGATAACCATAACTCTCTTCACCGCCTACCAAAAATCTCTCTTTCCCTTCACGCTCTCTTATCACTGCAGCGATGTATTTGAATCCTGTTAAGGTGGAATAGCAGGGGACTCCAAAAGAAGTGGCAATATCCTCTATCAATGTTGAGGTAACGATGGTCCGTGCAGTAAAATAAGGCAATCCGGAAGGGTGCATTTTTCCTTTTTGTTTCAATTGATGATAAGCCAATAAAGCACCTGTCTGATTGCCATTGAGCAAAGCCATTTTTCCTTGGTGGTCCCTTACGCAAAGTCCAACACGATCCGCATCAGGATCTGTTCCCAAAACCCAAGCCGCATTGGTCTTTTCAGCCAATGCAATGGCCATAGCCAATGCCTCTCTCTCTTCTGGATTGGGGGATTTCACGGTAGGGAAATTTCCATCCGGTTTGGCTTGCTCTTCCACTACTTGGACATTTTTAAAACCCATGCGCTTCAGCAGTGGTGGCACCATGGTGATTCCAGTACCATGAATAGAAGTAAATACAATGGGCGTATCCGCAACCTTTCCAATGGATTCCGAATTCTCAACCAAAGGCAACACGGTGTTCAAATAATTCTCATCCCATGATGCATCCAAAATATGCAACAAATCATCATTGCCTTTAAATACAACATCATTAAAAGATGAAACACCGCGCACACATTGAATGATTCCTTTGTCATGCGGAGGCACAACCTGTGCTCCATCCTGCCAATACACCTTGTATCCATTGTATTCAGGGGGATTGTGAGAAGCCGTGATAACAATTCCCGCCTGGCATTGCAATTGTCGAACGGCAAAGGACAAAACAGGAGTAGGACGCAATGATTCAAACAAATACACCTCCAATCCATTTCCAGTTAAGACATCGGCAGCTGTTCTGGCCAAAGTATCTGATTGATTTCTGCTGTCGTAAGCAATGGCCACTTTAGCAGAACCATTGACTTGCTGGCGAATATAATTGGCCAATCCTTGGGTAGCGGCACCGATGGTATAACGGTTGATGCGCATGGCGCCAATACCCATTACACCTCTCAATCCTCCAGTACCGAATTCTAAATCTTGGTAAAAAGCCTCT
>JBEISW010000148.1:0-5845 GCA_040375215.1 Crocinitomicaceae bacterium
GAGTGAAATTGGAGGATATGGGATTGTTTGTGGAAGAGGTTGCAGTATTAATTGAGAAGCGTGGAATTACTGAAATTGATGTATATGCAAGCTCATCCAAGGTGCCACGATCCAACAAAAAATCTAATGAAGAATTATCTGAGCAACGCGCTGATGATGCTATGATTGTTATCAAAAAGGAATTACAGCGAATGGGTTATGAGGAAGGTCTACATTATAAGTTCAGGAAGATTGATTCTGGTGTAAATGGAAAGGAATACGAGAATGACGCCAAAGAGAACAAAGATGTTTATGAGCGTTATCAGTATGTTGAACTTTCTGCAGAAGGATAAAAAATAAAAAATCAAGTTAGCGACCCCCGAATTGGGGGTTGTTTTTTTAATATGAAGTATCAATTTAATTTAAAGAAGCCATTGGCTTTTTTTGACCTCGAAACAACAGGCGTTGATGTAGGGAAGGACAGGGTTGTTGAGATTGCTGTTGTGAAGATTATGCCCAATGGACAAGTCCATTATCTCCCTGCTGAAGGCAAGGGGAGGCTATTGTTCAATCCTGAAATGCCTATCCCACTCGAGTCTTCCATCATTCACGGTATTTATGATGCGGATGTGGCTGAGGCCCCCACTTTTTCCGATTACTCATCCAAGTTGTTTCAATTTCTTATGGATTGTGATTTGGCTGGATTCAATTCCAATAAGTTTGATTTGCCATTGTTAGCAGAAGAGTTTTTACGCGCTGGTGTGGATTTTAGTATTGAGGGTAGAAATTTGGTGGATGTTCAAGTTCTGTTCCATATGATGGAGCCGCGCAACTTGTCTGCTGCATTGCGTTTTTATTGCAACAGAGAATTAGAGGATGCTCATGAAGCCATGCCCGATGTTGTTGCTACTGCAGATGTTTTGCATGCTATGATTGGAAAGTATCATGGAGTACCTGTTCCTGGTGGAGATCCAAATGTGTTTCCGGTCCAAAACGATATGGAAATGCTGCATAAAATTAGCGAAAGAAGACGCAAGGCAGATCTTGTAGGTCATGTGGTGTACAATGAGGATGATATGCCCGTTTTTAATTTCGGCAAGCACAAAGGCGTTTTGGTTACGCAAGTTTTTCTTCAAGAACCCGGTTATTATGGATGGTTGATGAACGCGGATTTTCCTCGCTACACCAAACAAGTATTTAAGAAGATCAAAGAATCAATGTGAAGAGAATAATTGTCTTGGTCAGTAATGATTTGAGCTACGATCAAAGAGTGGCCAAGACTTGCACATGGTGGCACGAAAAGGGGTATGAAGTCAATTTATTAGGCTTCACAAAAAGCGGCAGTAGGCCTGTCGTATTTCCATACAATCATCATCGATTTTCAAATCCATTTCGACAAGGCGTTTTGTTTTATGCTTGGATTCAACTTCGATTGTTTTTCTATCTTTTGTTTCAACGAACTGACTTTGTTTGGTGCAATGATTTAGACACCCTCTGGCCGGCCGTGAGTTTGAAGAAATGGAAGAGATGGCAGATTGTGTATGATGCTCACGAGTGCTTCACGGAATCAGTTGGTTTGATAGGTCGCCCTCTAAAAAGAAAGATTTGGATGACTATTGAAAGGGTGTGTATGCCAAAAGTTGATCATTGCTTCACGGTTTCAACAGGTATTCAAGAATTTTATCTTGACAAATATCTCCAGCCCTTTCAAGTGATACGGAATTTGCCGGATTTATCTGTAGATCCCGTTTCAACAGATAAGCCTGAGTCTTGGAAAGGGAAGAAGGTTCTTTTCTACCATGGCGTTTTCAATCCACACAGAGGACTGGATGAATTGATAGATGCCATGCCATTGCTTCATAATGCAATATTTGTTTTGGTGGGTTATGGTGAGCATGAAGTGGTGCTAAAAGACAAAGTGAAAATGTTGTGTTTGGAAGAGAAGGTTGTCTTTTTAGGCGCGATGAATTACCCAAACATTTTAGGTTTGCTTCAGCACGCTGACCTCGGTATTGCTTTGGAGAAGCCGGTAAGTGATAGTTTTAAATGGGCATTGCCCAACAAAATATTTGATTATGCTCGAATGGGTTTACCCTTTGTAACATTGGGAAATCCAGAGGTCAAAGTCATTTTAGAGAAGTATCCAATGGGTTGGATTATTCCATCTATAGAGGCTGACGCCTTGTCTTCGTGCATTTTAAACTGCTTGAAGGAAATACCTTCCACTGCGGCAGACTTTGCTGATGCCCGAAAGTTATTTTTCATGGACAACAATGCCATGAAGGAATGGAAAATTTTGGAGACTATTGTTGAATAGCGCGTGGGATTATTTTTTTTAAGCCGAATTTGGCCATGGCTGCAAAAGCGGTGAGGATGTTCAAAGGAAAAGGCAACAAACCCATTTTGATTTTAATCTCTTCTCGGTACAAGGGCCATGTGAATTTTTTGAAAGTCCATCTGCCTTGCATAGAGCAAAGGTTAGTGATGTGGTTAATGCCTTGCATTTTGCCAAATACAATTCAAGGTGAAGATGGTAATCTCCTAGAATTTTATAGCTTCTATTGAATGGATGGCGTGTAAAAATGCTTTTGCGGTAAATACATCCTTGTTGGTGAATGGTATTTCTCCAGTACATTTTCCAATTCAACTGACTCACAAATGTTTTTGGAATCCATTGACTGATAGAATTCGTGTTTTCAACCGTGCCTAGGATGAGATCATATTGATTGCCAAAGTCATATTGTATCAGTCGTTGAATGACATGCTCTGATGCCAATTGATCATCTGCTCCCATCAAGTAAATCCACTCGCCTTTGCTTTTTTCAATTCCTTTTTGGAAGGCGTCAAAAATCCCGTTGTCTTTTTCTACAATGATGTGACATTGATCTTTGAATTCTTGAAGAATTGAAACTGTTGTTTGATCAGAGCTTTCAGCATCCTGAATGATGAGCTCTGTTTTGGGGTGGGATTGGTTAAGGACAGATAAAATGGCCTTTTTGAGGTCAGCACCAGCATTGTAACAAGGAATGACAACGGTTACCCAAGTCATGCCTGTTGGGATGCCGTTTGTATTTTACCTTCTTCACAAACCCAAACCTTGCCTTTAAATTGCTGCATGGCAACGTAGTCATGTGAGGCCATGAGTACTGCTGTTCCTGATAGTGAAATTTGATACAGTAGTTCTGTAATTTCTAAACTCATTTGCGGATCAAGGTTCCCCGTAGGTTCGTCCGCAATGATGAGTAGGGGTGTATTGAGCAAAGCTCGAGCAATGGCGACACGTTGTCTTTCACCGCCGCTCAATTGATGCGGCTTTTGTAAACCTTTATTGTTGAGCCCTACACTGTCCAATGAGGATTCAATGCGGCTTCTGATGGCATCGGCATCTTTCCAACCTGTTGCTTGAAGTACAAACTCTAAATTCTCGTTAACTGTTCTGTCATGCAATAATTCAAATTCTTGAAATACAATTCCAATTTTTCTTCTGAGAAAGGGAATGTCCTTTGGTTTGATGGTTTTTAAGTTGTATCCGCAACAGTGCGCATCATCAGCTTGAATGTCATGATCAGCGTACAAAGTTTTCATGAAGCTGCTTTTACCACTTCCGCTTTTTCCTATCAAATAAACAAACTCCCCTGGATGCATTTGAAAATTCAATTGGGACAATACAGGAATCTTATCGTGGTATACACTTCCATTGACAATTTGAACCAAGGCTTGATTTGTACTCATGATGTGAAGGTAAAACGAAAAAAAAGGTCGGAACGTACGTCCGACCTTTTTTATTGACACCCCAATTGGGAATACCTTAAATCTTGAAATCTTTTTTCTTCACCTTTGGGTTCACGTTGAATTCGCTGATGGTTATTTCTACTAGCTGTCCACCTGCGTTTTGTTTTACCACATTGGGATATTTAACACCATCCGCAGTTGTGCCATAAGAAACAACCGTGGTTTCTGATGTTTGTGTGGTTTCACCTACTTTTTGCACGGTGATGGTTTTCATGCGAAGTCCAGATTTTACATCGAAGTAATCAGTAGATACCATTCCGTTGGCGTATGTATTTTCGATAACATACATGTCCGAGCCGTTTACAACTTCAATACCTTTTAACTGTGATTGTATTCCAAAGTCGGCGTAATGCAATTCAGCCAATAAATCACTTTGGATTTTGGCTTGAAGGATTTCAGCCTCACCACCTTCCATGCTTTGTCCCATTTGACTGATTTGCATTTTAGTACCATCCCATGTTTGTGTCATCATGGCATTGCCATTCATGGAAACCACCAAACGCATTGCTGTGTTGGCGATACAAATGCTTTGCATGTCCAACTTGGCCATACCTACATCAAACTTTCCTTTTTGCTCAAACGATTTGATTTTGGCAATTTTGTCTTTTCCTCCGGTAGCTTGGATGTAGTTATTGAAAACAACTTGAGCGGTAACATCTGCGGGAGCAGGTCTAAGGTCAATGAATACACTTCCATCTGGATTGTATTTTGATATTTTACCATCGGAATCAAAAGTCGAGATTTTACTTTCGATTTCTTTATTGCCGACTACTGTGATGTAGGCGTTGTTAGGCATCAATACACGCTTGGCCAACGTTAAGATGTCCTGAGCAGTTACGGCATTCAAGCGTTCCAAATAGGTCTCATAAAAATTCTTTGGCAAACCGTACTTGTCGATGTTCTTGGCAAATCGTGCAACAGTTTGTGGTCTTTCCAATGAACGGGCAAATTGACCGGTCATGATGTTTTTGACGATTTGAAGGGTCTTATCATCCACAGCATCCGTAGTCAATCTTGAAATTTCCAACATGAGCTGAGTGATTGAACTGTCAGTCACCTCATTTCTTACACTGGCTCCAGCGCTAAAGTTTCCAATATAATCATCGGCAGCTATATCAGAGTATGCTCCGTATGTATAGGCTTTGTCCTCTCTCAAATTTTGCATCAAACGCGTCTGAAACCCGCTTCCTCCCAAAATGTTGTTCAATACAGATGCTACCAATGCATCTTGAGTTGCAGGCACCAAATCAATGGGGTAAGTGATATTGATGACAGATTGAACAGCACCTGGCATCGGTACAAAAACAACCTCATTCCCAGCAGGTACTTTGGGCGCACGGAATTTTAATTTTGGAACATCTCCTCTGTTCCATGAAGCAAAGTACTTATTGGCTTGCACTTTGGCCGTTTCCATGGTGATGTCTCCCACAATGATCAAATAAGCTACATTGGGTTTGAAATAGCTGTTGTAATAATTGACAATGTCTTCACGGCCAATATTCTTAACAGTCTCTTCTGTCATCTGCTCTCCATATGGATGGTTCTTACCATAGGTAACCATGTTACCAATCTTGGAAGAAATGGAATTGGGATCTGTTTTTTCAGAAATCAATCCGCTGATGGTCTTTTTCTTGAATTTCTCTAATTCAGTTTCTGGGAAAGAAGGATTCAACAAGACATCAGAGAAAATCTCCAACATTTTTTCGCTGTGCTTGGTTAAGCAAGCGCCATAAATTCCATCCGAGCCACTTGAAAATTGAGCACCGATAAAGTCAATGGATGAAGTGATTTCATCCTTTGATCGGCTCGTTGTTCCTTTGGACATCATGTCTCCGGCAAAAGAAACATAACCCGCTTTGTCTCCTTCTTTGATGGGGTCAATTTCCAATTGCAAAGAATAAGAAACATTGGGTAATTTGTGATTTTCTACAACGATGACTTTTAAGCCATTTTCCAATGTGAAGGTTTGGTAAGAACCAATCTGAATTTTTGGCGCTGGCCCTGCCGCGGGTGCTTTGCTGCGGTCAACTTTTTGGGTCATTCCCGCCACTGCTATCATCAGTGCGAAAATGGA
>JBEISW010000057.1:0-10346 GCA_040375215.1 Crocinitomicaceae bacterium
AAAAAAATTGGTTTTTTCAATTCTCGTCTTTTCTTATTGACCAAATTAGCCTTCATGGAATTGCCCATATTGTCAGTAAATCAATTGCGCATTGAGGTGGTTGGAAAAACCCTGGTGGAGAGCATCTCTTTTGATTTGTTCCCAGGCAGGTGTTTGGCTATCGTAGGAGAATCTGGCAGCGGCAAGACCTTGTCATGTTTAACTTTATTACAACTTAATCCGCAAAATTTCACTTATCCGTCGGGAAAGATCATAGATCATAACAGCAGGTTGGAATTATCTCCCAAGGATGCAACGCTGATG
Source organism: Crocinitomicaceae bacterium (assembly GCA_040375215.1). GTDB lineage: Bacteria > Bacteroidota > Bacteroidia > Flavobacteriales_D > Sanyastnellaceae > CAMCTV01. The sequence goes on from JBEISW010000057.1 coordinate 304, forward strand.
ACTTGGCGCGGAAAAAGAGTGGCGATGATTTTCCAAGAGCCCATGAGTGCGCTCAACCCTTCAATGCGGGTGGGTAATCAAGTGGCCGAGGCTGTAATCTACCATCTTCAATTGTCTAAAATTGAAGCACGCGCAGCGGTTGTTGCGCTGTTTAATGAAGTCCGTTTGCCAGAGCCCGAAATCACTTTTGATAAATACCCACACCAGCTTTCAGGAGGCCAACGGCAACGCGTGATGATCGCCATGGCATTGTCTTGCAATCCACAGATTCTTTTGGCAGATGAGCCTACAACCGCATTGGATCCATCTGTTCAGCAAACTGTTTTGGATTTGTTGAGGAGTATTCAGTTAGAGAGAAAGATGGCCATGATTTTTGTTTCTCATGATTTGAAAGTAGTTCAATCTGTTGCAGATGATATTATTGTGATGCAGAAAGGTGCAGTAATGGAGCAAGGCAGCGCCAAGGAGGTTATTCAAAACCCACAGCACCACTATACCAAGGCTTTATTGGCCTGTAAGCCAGAAGGAAAAGACAAGTTGCATTATTTGCCAACATTGGAACAATTGGATAATTTGGATATCATTCCTCAAAACCCAATAGGTGACGTTCTATTAAAGGCCATTTCACTGACCAAGAAATATGGTGATTTTACAGCTGTTGATCAAGTTTCTTTTTTCATTAGAAAAGGAGAGACCTTGGGTTTGGTAGGGGAAAGTGGATGTGGTAAATCTACGCTCAGCCGTATGCTGATGGGTTTGTTGCCCATTACATCAGGAACGATAGCTTGGCGGGGAGAGACTTGGTTGTCACAGTTGATGTCGATGAAAAGGGAGGACAGAAGACGGATTCAAATGGTTTTCCAAGATCCTTTCTCATCATTGAATCCCAAAATAAAAATTGGAGAGCAGATCATGGCTCCTATGGAAATACACGGTCTTGGCAAAAGCCAAACGGAGCGCCGTGAAAAAGCATTGGAGTGGTTGAGAAAAGTAGGCATGCCAGATCCAGTTGATGCATTTGAAAAGTATCCGCACGCTTTTTCGGGCGGCCAGCGACAAAGGATTGTCATTGCTCGCGCACTAGCTGCAGAACCAGAATTGATCATTTGTGATGAAAGCGTGGCCGCCTTGGATGTCTCGGTTCAGGCACAGGTCTTAAATTTGCTCAACGCACTGAAACAAGAGTTGGGACTTACCTATCTATTTATCTCCCATGACATGCATGTGGTGAATTACATGTGTGATAGGGTAATGATGATGCAAAAAGGGGCTTTGATTGAGCAGGCTTAATCATCATTTATAGGTGTCATTCCTATTATCTTAGCCACATGAATGAGCAGGTAAAAAGATTAGAAGATCTTCAAGCACAAGCGCAATTGGGTGGTGGTGAGAAGCGCATTGCATCTCAGCATCAAAAAGGAAAGTTGACAGCACGCGAGCGCATCAGCGTTTTGTTGGATGAAGGGTCCTTTGAGGAAATTGGAATGTTGGTGACGCACCGCAGCACCAATTTTGGATTGGATCAAGAAAAATATTTAGGAGACGGAGTAGTCACGGGCTACGGAAAGATTCATGGTCGTTTGGTATATGTTTTTTCGCAAGACTTTACAGTCATGGGAGGATCATTGGCCGAAGCACATGCACAGAAGATTTGCAAGATCATGGATTTGGCCATGAAGAATGGCGCACCACTGATTGGATTGAATGATAGTGGAGGAGCAAGGATCCAAGAGGGTGTGGTTTCATTGGGCGGATACGCAGACATTTTTTATCGAAATGTTCAGGCCAGTGGGGTAATTCCTCAAATCAGCGCCATCATGGGACCATGCGCTGGCGGTGCGGTTTATAGCCCTGCATTGACCGATTTTATCATGATGGTGGAGAACACTTCATACATGTTTGTTACTGGTCCCAATGTTGTAAAAACAGTGACACACGAGGAGGTAAGCAGTGAGGCTTTGGGTGGTGCAAGTACGCACAGCACCAAGAGCGGAGTAACCCATTTCACTGCAGAAAACGATGTAACCTGTTTGCAGAATATTCGTCATTTGTTGTCTTATATGCCGTCTAATTGTGATGAGGATGCACCCCGATTGCCCTATGCATTGGGCAATGAGAAAAGAGAGAAGTTGAACAGCATTATTCCCCCATCTGCCCAGCAGCCTTATGACATGCATGATGTGATTAGCGAGGTGGTAGATGGTGAGAGTTGGGTTGAGGTACACAAAGATTACGCGGAGAACATTATTGTTGGATTTGCCCGTTTGGCAGGCAGAAGCATTGGTGTTGTGGCCAACCAACCCGCTTATTTGGCCGGCGTTTTGGATATCAAGTCGAGCAATAAGGCCGCTAGATTTGTTCGCTTTTGCGATGCATTCAATATCCCTTTGTTGGTTTTTGAAGATGTGCCAGGATTCCTTCCTGGGACTGACCAAGAGTGGAATGGGATCATTTCCAATGGCGCCAAACTATTGTATGCGTTTAGTGAGGCCACCGTACCTCGCGTAACAGTTATCACCCGCAAAGCCTACGGTGGTGCTTATGACGTGATGAATTCTAAACACATCGGTGCGGACATGAATTTTGCATGGCCTACAGCTGAGATTGCCGTGATGGGCGCCAAAGGCGCTGCTGAAATTATTTTCAAGAAAGAGATTTCAGAGGCTGCGGATCGAGAAGGAAAATGGAAAGAAAAAGAATCCGAGTACGCCGAGCTTTTTGCCAATCCATACAGTGCCGCTGAGCGCGGTTATGTGGATGAAGTTATTCTACCGGAACAAACGCGAGAAAAATTAATCAGAGCTTTTGAGATGTTGGAGAACAAAGCTGAGCCTGTGATTAAGAAAAAGCACGGAAATATTCCGTTGTAATTGAAGACAATTATGCGCTTCGGTCTTTTTATCTTTTTATTGTTTTTCAGTGCAAAGCATCTCTTGGCACAACCTGGAGGAGGAGGAGGGGCAACGTTGAAATTCAAAGGAATGAAGGCTGATTCGGCGAGATTGTTTGTTGTAGAAGTTTTTGCGAATCCAACATGGATTAGCCAATCCAATCCAATTTCATTGACGGAAGGGATAATGTTCCACCATCCCACACCTTGGCAGGTGAGCACTGGAGAATTGAACTACAGGATGGAGTTTTATCAAGGAAGCAAAACAATGCGAATTGATATTCAACAATTGCCTGCTGAGAATCCCATTGGCTGGACCCCCAACTTTGATAGTCTACAATTTTTTGAGGGAAACTGGACTTGGAATTTGAGTCCCTATTGGCCATCGCAAGAAGATATATCAAAATCATACGGCATTACGCAGTATACAAAACCAATTTGGGAAAAGAATAAGTTTTGGTCTTGGACTATTCCCGCCGAAATGAAGTATTCGCCACTTTATCATTTTAATCAAGCCATGCAATGGCGCAGAAAAAGAGAATGGACAAAGGCAGAATCTTCCATCGAGTTGGCCATCATCAATGCGCGAAATGAGAATGAGAGCAAAATTTTTCAAACCGAGAAGTTGATTTTGTTGAAAGAAAAAGAGGAGTGGAGAATGGCTAAGAATCTGGCTTATGAATTACTCCTAAAATATCCAGATGATTTTTCTTTGAATCAACATGCAGCAGCATTGGCCATACAGTTCAAAGAGTATGGAAAAGCTGACTCTTGTTACCGCGTATTGATGCGTCATTCAGAAGGTTATGAATGGGATTACATGATGTTTTTGGCAAGATATACAGATCGAGACGAGGAGGCTTTTGCAAGAGGAAAGATGAAATTGTTTCAGGTTGAAAACGAGAAATGGGAAGGGGAGCCAATTGGGATTACACAACATTGTGGCGTTTGGTTTCAAATGGCCATGGTTGCAGAATTAACAGGTCATATTGAGGAGGCCTCAAAGTATGCTTTTGCTTCCGCTTACAGAGGATATGGATACAACATGACAACCATTCTGGAATTTGAAGAGTGGAGTGATCATTACAACAAGTACCCATATTTCGCCCTGGCTTACGCCCTTTACCTGCACCATACAGCGCGCTATGAGTCTGAAGACCAACCATTACAACAAGCCAATAATGTTTTGAAATCTATCCCAAAGGATTTTTATCATCAGGCTGATTATTGGTGGACACTTGGTTTGGTCAATGAGCGTTTGCGGAATTGGGAAAAGGTTGAAGAGTCAGGCAAGCGATTGGTCAAGATGGATGATCAAGACATGCGTGGACACTATTTGCTTTTTCGTTATTACGGGGCAAGTATACCTGAGTTCAATCCAAAGAAATCAGAAGAGCATCGCCTGAAATGGGGAGAGTTGAGAAGAATGAAGTTGGAGAGCAATTAGGCTTTTATTACAATAAAGTATCGTCTCAAAGATTTCCACCATTTTTGTTGCACCAATTCATCTGTTGTCTTTTTACACAACGACGCTAGTTTTTCAATAGTGGTCGTATAGTCCCATTCATTTTTGGTGTTCCATTGAAATTGATCTTGGTTATCTACCAAGAATTGAGCGGCATGAATGGGAATCTCAATGGTATCTTTTCCTTTGCTACCAATGATTTCAACCTCTTTGTTACCCCCATTTTGTTTTTTCAGCAACAAGGTGTTTTGCAAGAAGCAAAAACGGAACCCCGTTTTGGAAACTTCGTCAAGGGGTGTTGCTTTTAGGCTGCGCTCTATCAAGGTGCGGGGAACCAATGGTTCGGGAATCGCGAAGCTGAAGAATTTTTTTAATGGAAAATCTATTCCAATTCCGTGCATGTAATTGTAAAGCGCCTTTTTAAGACCATCGGAAAACAGTTCATGGTTGGCTCCTTTGGGATCCTCGTGGTACAAATCATTGTTGGCAAAACCCTGGAATTCTGGACCGGTTCTAATAACACCATATTTTTCAGGATCCTTTCCCACCGGACTGTGAACAGTCATGGCAAATTGATGCCAGTGGCCGGAGTGCAATAGGTTGTTCTGGAACAATTGTCTAACAACTTCCAAAGAATCGATGGTTTCTTGTGCTGTCTGAGTGGGGAATCCATACATCAAATAGGCGTGCACCAAAATCCCTGCATCGCTGAAAGCTTTGCCCACACGTGCCACTTGATCAACAGTAATTCCTTTGTCAATTAAATCTAGAATTCGAGGACTGGCTACTTCTAATCCGCCGGTAACGGCAATGCATCCTGAAGCGGCCAACAATTGACAGAGGTCTGCATCAAATGATTTTTCAAATCGGATATTGGCCCACCAAGACACCTGTAATTTTCTTCGAATGATTTCAATGGCCAAATCTCTCAGCGCAGCGGGCGGTGCGGCTTCATCAACAAAATGAAAGCCAGTCTCCCCAGTCTCTGCAATGAGCGCTTCCATTTGATTGACCAAGTGATCTGCAGTGGCTTTGTCATATCTGCCAATATAGTCCAAGTGAATATCACAGAAGCTGCATTTTTTCCAATAGCAGCCATGGGCCACGGTCATCTTATTCCAACGACCATCGTTCCACAGGCGGTGCATGGGGTTGGGCATGTCAATGACGGAAAGATACTGGTCCAATTTTAATCCTTGGTAGGACGGAGCAGGTTTTTGTTGGTGCAAAAAATCGCCTCCAATCAGGTTGTCTGTAAAAACAACTTTGTTATCTACGAGATGAAAAGTTCTTTTGAATTTTTTTTCTGAATCCGGCGTTTGAATATTCTGAATCAAATTAAGAATAGGCCCCTCTCCGTCATCCAGTGTGATGTAATCCAAATATTGAAAGACGCGTGGATCAGAAAGTTCACGCAACTCTGTATTGGGATACCCTCCACCCATGGCAATTTTAACATGTGGGTAATGCTGTTTGATCCATTGACCCACTTTTAGCGCGCCATACAGATTCCCACCAAAAGGCACGGTGAACCCTACAAAATCAGGAATCTCTTCATCAAAGTATTTCTTGGCACAGGCAATTAAAAGTTGATCCAAGAAACCAGTTTCTTTTTTTAATTCTGATTCAATGGGATCAAAAGAAACAGCGGTGCGGGCTATGCGCTCGGCATATTTAGAAAAACCAAAATGTGGACCAATGGTGGCTTGAATCAAATCTGATAAATCTTCCAAATACATGGTGCATTTGTATCTGGCGGTATCCTGCACGCCGATGTTACCAAAAAACCACTCGAGATCTTTGATCTGATGGAAACGAGAACCCTGTGGAAGATAATTGCCTTTAGCAATTCGATAACCAAGGGTGTAGTTTTTATTTTGAAGAAAAGAAATAACAGAATCAATTGTGTTTTGATACAAATTGCGATTCAGTAAAATAGCTTTCAATTCTGGATTTAACGGAAAATTTCCATTTTCGATTTCATCAAAAATTTGAGAAAGACCATTTCTGTTGAACATGGACATTACCAAATCCAATCCCAAATCTGCTTGTCTTGAAGTAAGACCTTGTTGACGTAAAAACCCAGTTAAATAGGCCGTTGCTGGGTACGGCGTATTCAACTGGGTCAGTGGGGGGATAAAGAGTAATGTCTTGGTCACAATGTTTAGCCTAAGATCAACATCGCATCTCCGTAGCAGAAGAAGCGGTATTTTTCTTTCACAGCTTCATTGTATGCATGCATAATCAAATCATGTCCTCCAAAAGCTGTGGATTGCATGAGCAAAACACTTTCAGGTTCGTGGAAATTGGTGATCAAACTGTCTGCAATCACAAAATCATAGGGAGGGAAGATGAACTTGCTGGCCCATCCATCAAAAGGTTTTAGCAATTGGTCTGTACTGATGCTGCATTCAAACGCTCTGGCTACAGTAGAACCTACTGCACAAACTCTATTTCCTTTGATTTTGGCTTCATTGATCATTTGCGCTGTGACTTCAGGAATGATCAATTGTTCACTATCCGTTTTGTGTTTAGTCAAATCTTCAACCTCAACGGTTCTGAAGGTTCCAATTCCAATGTGTAAGGTCAGTTCAGCCATGTTTACACCTTTAATCTCCAGGCGTTTGCACAATTCACGGGTGAAGTGTAAGCCAGCGGTTGGAGCTGCAACAGCGCCTTCGTATTTGGCAAACATGGTTTGGTAATGAAACTCATCTTCTGGTTCAACAGGTCTGTTGACATATTTGGGAAGTGGTGTTTCACCTAGCTTGTATACCAAAGCTTTGAACTCTTCATGGGTTCCATCAAACAAGAAGCGCAAAGTGCGGCCTCTAGATGTGGTGTTATCAATGACTTCCGCTACCAATTCATCATTTTCACCAAAGTACAATTTGTTTCCAATGCGAATCTTGCGCGCTGGGTCTACAACCGTATCCCAAAGAAAGTTCTGTGCGTTCAATTCACGCAGCAAGAAAACCTCAATCATAGAGCCCGTTTTCTCTTTATTGCCGTACATGCGGGCAGGAAAAACGCGGGTATTGTTGTTGACCAAAACGTCACCTTCTTCAAAGTAGTTAATCAGATCCTTGAACATTTTGTGTTCAATTTTTCCTGATTTTTTATGGATCACCATCAAGCGTGATTCGTCTCTGTGATGGGCGGGGTACTTGGCGATTAATTCTTCTGGAATTTTATAGCGAAATTGTCCTAGTTTCATTTGATAATCAATTCGTTAATTTTAAAAGGTCGGCAAACATACAACTTTTTGAAGCCGTTGTAAAGAGGGTGATGGTTAACTAGTTGTAAATCAGGGAATTATTTTTCAAAAAAGGTCCATTTTTTGAAAAAGGCATTGATTTCTTCCATGGAATGGGCCATGGAGACATCAAAAGGAACGCTTGCGGTTCTTCTCAGACTGCTTAAATGAGAGCCACTTTCCAATCGCTGTCCAAACTCATGCGCAATGGTTCTGATGTAGGTTCCTTTTGAACAGACAATTTCGAAATGGACCAAGGGCAATTCAACATTGGTTATCTTAAATGACAAAATTTCTACCAATGATTTTTTCATTTCGATTTCCACCCCTTCACGGGCAAATTCATAAGCACGCTTGCCATTGATTTGCTTGGCACTGAAAATGGGTGGGGTTTGCCATTGCTCTCCAAGAAAGGATGCGGCGGTATTTTCGATATCTGAATAGGACAAGTGAGCGTAAGGGTAGTCTCCCTCTGGTTGTGTCTCAAGATCGTAACTGGGTGTTGTTTGTCCCAATGTAATGGTTCCCGTATAGGTTTTGATTCCTCCCTGGTATTGATGAATTTCTTTGGTTTTTTGACCAACGCAGACCACTAAAAGTCCTGTAGCCAGTGGATCCAAGGTTCCCGCATGTCCTACTTTTACATTGCGCAATTTTAAGTCCTCAGGCTGGATTTTTTTTAGACTCTTGAGATGTGATTTGAATTTATTGACAACATCAAAACTGGTCCATTCCAATGGCTTGTCCACAATAAATACCCATCCATCGATCAGCTCTTGATATGTTTGCGGAAAATCCATCGGGACAAAGCTAATCACGAAACCGATTGAATTAAATTTGGAGATATGCTTTTTAGGTCGTTATTGGTTTGTATGGTAATGTTGGTTGCTTGCCGCGGTGATTATCGCAGGGCGCAATGGCATTACAATGTATTAGTGGTGCAATACAATACAATAGTGGAAGTAACGGAGAGATTGGAGATGGGGTTTGGGGATACGGCCTCATACCGGGCAGTAAATGAAAAAATGGACTCTTTGGAAATACTCCTGAAAAGACTGAAGAGCACAGTAGATACTTTGTCACTTCCAGATGAAGATGAAAGAGTGAAGCAATCCATTCAGCAATGGTCAACTATAATGCAAGATGATATTTTACCCCTGTATCAAAGCAAAATTGACCTCTGGAAAATGATGCACGTCCAACAAAGCTCACAAGATGATATGCGCATAAAACAAATGACGGCTGAAATAGAACAAAAGAAAATTGCGCTAAATGATGAATTGATGCCGGTTTTGGAGGATTTCGTTTCGGATTATAAGTTGTCTTATAGACCATAATAAGTGAACATAATTTATAGGACAAAATATGGTGTTCGTGAAGTAAAATCGATTCAATTTTGTTGCATTAAAATTAAACAAAATGAAAAAAACTTTTTACCTTATTCTCCTTCTCTATTTCTCGGCATGCAAGCCGGAGAATGAAACAAGTGGCAGCATAACAGGAAAGCTGTTGCTTTTTGGTACGCAAGAACCAATATCGGCTGCTGAAGTACAACTGTTGGGTTCTACCTCAGAAAATGCCACAGGCGGAAATGCTTATCTATCCTTTTGGCAAGGGCAAACCCAATCTGATGGAAGCTTTATCATTCCAAGATCATCATCAGCAGATTGGTTGTATTTTAAATCCACAGCTGACTATTGGGATTTGGGTTATGCCAGCTCAATGGAAGTGGACCACAATGGAAGCAACAGTGAGTACTATTTGTATGGGAAAGCAAAACTGCATATTCAAGCTGAGGATACGAGTCAATTGGGAAATGTTGCCGGAGTGTATGTTTATCCATACGCGCCTGAAGCTGAATTTGTAAAACTGCTGTCACCAGATGAAGTGTATACTATTGAAGTGTTTGCCAATGAACAGCAGCGCGTGGCTTTCCAAAAGTTATTGATCAATGGGGAGCAAACAGATCCTCAGTTTATTTATCTCACCAATCCTTCGTTTTTAGGGGAAGACACCATGAAGATTCAATTCTAATTATTCACCCTTTAATTTTTATTCACATGATTCAAATTCAATCGTGCAGGAAATTCCTTGCCCTTATTTTTCTATTGTTTGTAATGATTAACAACTCAATTATTGCTCAGTTTTCCATTGATTCTAGCGCTGTTCCCTCAGGAATTTTATGGAAACAATCGCGCCTCATGGTCAAGCCTCCAACTTCCGGTGACACTGTTGATTATGACTCAGGATGGCAGGCCATCAAAAGTCTTCTGAACAGCAGGCTGTCTCATGATGGTACCGGTATTACAGAGAGGAAGAAAATGGCCGAGGCCGAGGATTTGGCGGTTAATACTGTTGTTTTGTTCCCAACGGCTTTGCGTTATCAATATATTGACGGAGATGAATCTGCCTATTTTGACACCCTTCAAGGG
>JBEISW010000143.1:0-6003 GCA_040375215.1 Crocinitomicaceae bacterium
GTTTCACCAGCAGGTTTTTCCTTATCTGGTTTGGCTTTTTTGTTAAACGTCATATTAGCCAATTCTGCCTTCTCTTTGGCTGCTAGTTCATCAGCCTTGGCTTTTTCTTTTTCCGCTTTTTCTTTTTCTTTCTCTGCTTTCTTTTCTGCCTTGGCATCTTTCTTTGACTTATCGGCAGTCAAGTCTACTTTTGGTGGAGGTCTTTTAACTATTGGAAGAATATAAGTTTCATGTTCTATGGACATGACAGTCTCATCACAAACAGCATCAACCCCATATTCGTTCAACACAATTTTTTCCAACATTACCTGCACGTTATATTGAGCACAAGGGGGAAGTTTCAATTCATACGTCCCTGTGTTGGCATCCACCGAGGCCTCTACCTTTAAATCTTCATCTTTGGCTTTAGCCAATAACTTCAACCCTGCCGGAATTGATTTTGACAATGAAATCAAATTGCCTTTTAAAACAACAGGAGCCTCGTTTGGATCGCGTGCCAGAGTAACCTCATAAATATCCTGTAATCCAGAACCTCCTATCTTGGAAGATGTAATAAATCCTTTGCGCGAAATGGGGACAGCTTGGAAATAGTAATCATCATCTGTGGTTGAAAGTGGATAACCAACATTGACCGTATTTCCAATGTTTCCTTTGGCGTCAATTTTAGAAGAAAAGACATCAAATCCACCCATGGTGTTGTGTCCTTCTGAAGAAAAATAGAGGATTTTTCCATTTCCTCCAATTGACGGTGACACTTCACTGTACTTTGTATTCACCAACTCACCTAAATTCTCTGCTTCTCCCCATTCGCCATTCTTTTCCATCTTGGCGCGATAAATGTCAAAACCTCCTAAACCATTGGGTCTATTGCTCGTGAAATAGATCGTCTTACCATCAGGGGAAATGGCCATATCCATTTCTTGAAACTGAGAGTTGACAGATGCACTCAATGGTACGGGGTCAGTCCATCGCTCACCAATCAATTTACACATGTAGAACTCCGCATCGTCTCTTGGACCTTTGCTGATAAACAAGGTGTGACCATCTGCCGTAATACCAGTTACACGGTCTCCTTTGTCTGAATTGATATTCAACAATTCTGCAGGACCCCACTTACCAGAGGCACCTCTGAAGCTCATATACAAATCATCTTCAAACTCCATGGTCTCAGGATCAACCAATTTGGCATTGCTCCCATCAGCACGTTCACGGTTTGAACTAAAGTACAACGCACTCATATCCCTTGGTGCAACACCATTGAAATCTTTGTATTCAGAATTGATGGCGGTACCTACATTGTTAATCTTGTGATTCTTGGGGGACTTCATTTGCAATTTGGCTTCCTCACACTGCTCCAATTGTCTTGGCATATCTTGCAACAACAAATGTCCTGGGTTTTTGATTTTAGTCTTCAACATTTCATAAGAATCAATGGCATCCTCTGGCTTACCATTCAAATGTTGGGCCTTGGCCAAGTATGATAAAGCTTCGATAGGTGCAAGCTCTTCACTTGCGTCATAAGGATCATAATTCTTTGAAAATTTTCCACTTCCAGTTGCGGTTTCCAAATGCTCAAGCGCATCTTTTTTGTCCTTGGTCTCTAACAAACACATTCCCAATTTGTAGTGGTAGTTTGCATTGAGTGGTTTTTTAGCCAACAACTTGTTCCACTCGATTACAGCTTGGTCCCAAAGTTTTTCCTCGATAAGGGTATTGGCCTCATCGAAACTTGCGGGGGTTTCAGGCTGAGCAAATACAGGTACTGCAATGCTCAACCAAAGAAAACCAACAACAAGGAACTTTTTCAAAAAATCCATAGAACTGAATTTAAATTATTTACAATCAAATATCGCGATTAACATCCCAATTTTCCAAATAATCGGCTACTCTTCTTACAAACATTCCACCCAAGGCACCATCGACGACGCGATGATCATAGCTATGAGAGAGGAACATCATGTGACGAATACCAATAAAATCACCAGCTGGGGTCTCAATCACAGCTGGCTTCTTGCGAATGGCACCAACAGCCAAGATGGCAACTTGTGGTTGGTTGATGATTGGGGTTCCCATCACATTACCAAAAGATCCCACGTTTGTCAAGGTATAAGTTCCACCCTGAATTTCGTCCGGTGTCAATTTGTTATTTCTTGCGCGATCAGCCAAATCATTTACTTTCTTGGCGATGCCTACCAAATTCAATTGGTCAGCGTTCTTAATTACTGGGACAATCAAATTTCCGGATGGTAATGCTGTTGCCATTCCGATGTTGATATCACCACGAAGAATAATCTTATCTCCATCAACTGAAGCATTCACACCAGGGAAATCCTTGATGGCTTTGGCTACTGCTTCGATGAATATTGGCGTAAAGGTCAATTTGGTTTTTTCTTTCGTTTCAAAACTCTTTTTCACTTTCTCTCTCCACATCACCACATTGGTCATATCGGCTTCCACGTAGCTCGTTACATGAGGAGAAACCTGCTTACTCATCACCATGTGATCCGCAATCAACTTGCGCATGCGGTCCATTTGAACAATCTCATCATTTCCATTGATGGAGATAGCGGCTTTTGGTTTTGGAGCTTCTTTGGACGCAGCTGCAGCTGGTGCTGAAGGCGCAGGAGTAGGCGCTGGCGTTGCGGGAGCTGCTGCAGGCGCAATAGCTTTGCCTCTATTGGCAATATGGTTTTTCAAATCATCCTTGGTCACTCTTCCTCCTTGACCCGTTCCAACAACAGTATCCAATTCTGCTTGACCAATTCCCTCTGCCTTGGCCATGTTTTTTACCAAAGGTGAATAGAAACGATCACCAGAAACGATGGGGGTTGAAGCCGCAACGGATGGTGATGGAATCAATGGAATATCAGGCATTTTTTCTTCAACGGCAACAGGCGCAGCAACAGTCGCAGCAGCTGGAGCGGGAGCAGGAGCTGATTCAGCAGCACCTGTTTGAATGATGGCAATGGGTTGACCCACTTGAACCACATCCCCTTCCTTCACTAAGCATTTGATCAAGATTCCATCTTCAGGAGCTGGAACTTCACTATCTACCTTGTCTGTTGCAATTTCAATGATGGGCTCATCGGCTTTAACTGCCTCACCCTCATTCTTAACCCACTTGATAATGGTTGCTTCCGCAACACTCTCTCCCATTTTGGGAAGTAATAATTCTATCTGTGCCATAAGTTGAGGACAAAAATAAGCAAAATCAAGGCTCCAAAAGCGTTTATTTCAGCCATAATTCAAGCTGACGTTGAGCCTTTAAACTCCAGCTTTCATTGCACTTTATTTGGATCTTACCAGCAATACATTTCCGGTTTTGGCTTCACCTTTTTGACCCGATTGCGGAGTTAAAATCCAAACATAAGTGCCGGTTACAGCTCCCTCACCAGACCACCCCTTGGACACATCTGATGTCTTATAGATTTCAATTCCCCAACGGTTAAAGATGGTCAGTTCCCATTCACCTGGATACTGCTCAAACGGGACAAATGAGTCATTGTATCCATCGCCATCAGGGGTGAAAATATTGGGCAAGGTGATCCGTCCATCATACTCAACCGAGATAAAGGTGAAAACAGAATCCACGCATCCAGCTTGATCTTCCACTACCAATCCTATTGAATAATTGCCAGGAACAGGAGGGAAAGACACAATAGGGCCGGTATCAGAAGAAAACGACGGACTAGCTCCCTCAAAAAACCATGAATACTGATTACCCGACTGTGGATCCAACACATTGAAATTGACCAGTGAATCGGGAATAACCAAACTTGTCGGGTTGAAGAAAAAATTGACATTGGGCAAGTCTGAATAATCAATATTCACTGAGTCAACATAAGAGCAGCCATTTTCATCTGTCACTTCAACACTATAAGTGCCACTATCACTAACGGTATAATTCTCATTTGCACTTCCGTCTTGCCATTGATAACTCTGAAACCCAGGTGCGGACAAAATCAATGTTTCACCCTCACAGAGGCTGGTGTTTTGTCCCAAATCCAAAGAAACATCATTGCCAATAAATACGGTGGTGTTGTCAGAACAAACACTTGGGGTAACATTCTGGGGCAAGGCGTAAGTTAAAGTTGTAACAAAAGACAATGGCTGTTGACAAGCTACCTCCTCTATCAACTCTCCTGTTAATTTATTAATATGAAATAAACTTCCACTGGCATTGACTCCCCACAATTCATTTTCAGTGTAATCATAGGCCAAACCTCGCAAATCTGAAATCGTACTCCCAATGGTAACAACCTCTGCATTGGTGGGATCAATTTGCAACAAAGTACCATCATATGTCACAGCAAAAAGCAAATCTAAGGTAGGATCATAGGCTAGGCCATTGATTCCACTACCATCCGCCACAAAAAAACCGTCCAATGCAGTTAAACCTATATCACCAATGGCAGTCAGCACTCCGTTATTCACATCCATAGTATATAACGTCTGAGTCAGAGGCTCTCCAGCATTGATCTCAGGAATACCGATGACGAAAAAACGATCATTGACATTATCAAAATCACCTGCAAAAAATTGATGATTGGGATAATCAAAAATTGGTGTTACTGCACCGGTTTCAATATTGACAGAGGACAAGGCTGGTGAGGTAACAATATTGGATATACCATACAAGTTATTGGTGGCGGTGCTAAAACCCATGGCTGTCCAATCATTACCTGTGTTGCTTTGAATAGTATCCACGCTGCCATCTACCGTGCTGATGTAAAAAATAATATCATCGCCACTATGCTCATAAGCCAAGAAATTTCCTCCCGTTGAGTTTACCTCCTCCACAAAAACTTGTAGAATCAAATTGGCTGATCCAGCGGCAATCTCCTGTGCTGATGGAATGTACAAGGGTTCTGCAACGGTATCAGAGGGAATGAAGGTGCCTCCACCAGTCCATTGCAAGGCATTATAGCTTTCAAATTGGCTCAAATCTGCAACCAGCTGCAGCGTGTCACCAATACAGATATTAAAAGATTCTTGAAGTGAAAGCAAGTCACACGGTGTCGCAGGATTGATTGGGCAAGGCAAGACAGTGATCTGATCAGAAGAGGCGCAACCAGCGGCTCCACTGCCGTTTGAGCAGGGACCATTTACACAGGCTACATAGGTTCCCGGTTGTGTTACGGTGAAGTACCTCGTGCTGTTGTCGGGCCAGGTGCTTTCCGGACCGCTGAAGCAATCGCCGCCCCATTCCCAATAATCTCCAAAACCGGCATCGAGAATTATTGAATCGCCTGAACAGAGGTACACGGTGTCGGGACCCCACTCTATGAAATCGATATACGGATTGTAAAAAATCCAGGAAGGGAAATTAGGAAGCGAAAAGAAAAGCTCACCCTCGCCGCCGCTGTAACTGAACGCTTCGGATGTCACCGTTGGCGAGTCATTGTTTACGCAGTTGATAGACCCAATACGTGTTTCAGCACTACTGTTTAGCCAGGTGAAATAGATTTTCATGTCGGGGGCCATCTGCATATAGAATGCAGTGATGTCCGAGGCAATGACTTCTTGTGTTGAGGCAACACTAATTCCTTGTTCAAACGCACTTTCTACATTGTAACGTACCAATTGCTGTGTGCCGGTTCCAAGACCTGAGGAGGTGGCGTAGAGGTATTGGCCGCTGTGCGAAAATTCGACCGCCTCAGATCCAACTGCGGGCAGCTGTTCCGGATTAGACAAAACGCCTGTCGTTAAATCGAAATCTAACAACAGACCGCTAGAGGTAACAACTTTGCTGTAAACAGCGAGAACTAGTGGTTCCGGATTACCCGACATGGGAGAGGCTTTGATGGTGCCCGGCAAAGGCGTTGAAGTTTCAAATACAGAGGAGAGGGATACACCTTCAGAAGTGACACTATACACACCAATGACAGTAGTATCTTGATTGATCAATATCCAATAGTCTTCTTCATTCGGATGACGGATGGCGCAAAGCCCTTCAAAAGAGTGATTATAAATCTCAACATCAGCTTCAATTACTACACCCAA
>JBEISW010000274.1:0-3082 GCA_040375215.1 Crocinitomicaceae bacterium
AAGTAGATGTCACTGTAACAGCTATTTCAAGTGCAAACATTGAAAGACTCTATTGTGGATACAAGGCCATGTTTGCTCCATTGGGAGCTGAAATGGAATTTTTCTCAGGATCTTCTTTAGACAATATCGTTTGCAGAACAGAAGAGGATTTTGACAAAATGTTGTCAGATATTCTATCCAAAAATGAAGAAGAATTTTTCCAACATTACCAGTTACAACCTTATCGATTTGATTCTATTAGAACTCAGCGTTGAGTGGCGTTCTTGGGAAGGGAATTACATCTCTGATATTACTCATTCCAGTGGCATACATCACCATGCGCTCAAAGCCCAAACCAAATCCGGCATGAGGACATGTGCCAAATTTTCTGGTTTCTAAATACCACCAAATGTGCTCTTCAGGAATATTGAATTGTTTGCACTTTTCTAACAGAACTTCATAGCGCTCCTCTCTTTGTGATCCGCCAATGATTTCTCCAATGCCTGGAACCAACATGTCCATCGCAGCCACCGTTTTCCCATCCTCGTTGAGACGCATATAGAACGCCTTGATTGCTGCTGGATATCCAGTGATGATAACAGGTTTTTGGAAATGCTTTTCTACCAAGTAGCGTTCGTGTTCACTTTGCAAATCAATCCCCCAACTGACATCATATTTGAATTTCTTCTTCTTGTAATGATTGGAGTTCATTAAGATGTCAATGGCTTCTGTGTAGGTGATGCGTTCGAAAGGACTATCAACAACAAATTTCAATCTTTCAACCAAAGGAGTGGTTTGTCTTTCCTCTTGCGGTTTCGATTTGTCTTCTTGTTGTTCTCTTTCCTGTAAAAATGTAAGATCTTCTAAAGCATTTTCCAAAACATGGTTGAGACAGAATTTCAGAAAGGCCTCAGCCAAGTCCATGTTGTCATATATGTCATTAAAAGCTACTTCTGGTTCAATCATCCAAAACTCAGCCAAATGACGGGATGTATTGGAGTTCTCTGCGCGAAAAGTAGGTCCAAAGGTGTAAACTTTTCCTAAAGCCAAAGCGGCTAACTCCGCTTCTAACTGTCCAGAGACAGTGAGGTTAGCAGATTTACCAAAAAAGTCCTGGCTGTGATCTACATGACCATTTTCATCTTTGGGAATCTGATTAAGATCTAGGGTGGTTACCTTAAACATTTCACCTGCACCTTCTGCATCGCTTCCGGTAATAATTGGAGTATGCAAGTAATAAAAACCACGGTCATTGAAGAATTTATTTACAGCAAATGCAAGGTGATGGCGCACCCTAAATACAGCACTGAATGTCGAGGTTCTAAAGCGCAAATGTGCTTTTTCTCGCAAGAACTCCAAGCTGTGTTTTTTCATTTGAATGGGAAACTCATTGGGGTCACAATCACCCAGTATGGTCAATGAATGACCGATGACTTCCACACTTTGACCTTTACCAAGGCTCTCCTGAACAATTCCGTCTACAGAAACGGAAGTTCCAGTATACAATCGTTTTCTTAAATCTTCTGGCGTTTGTTCAGGGTTTAGTACAACCTGAATATTGCGCAAAGTTGAACCATCATTGATGGTCAAGAACTGATCATTTCTAAAAGTTTTTACCCAACCTTTAATGTTGACTTCTTTGCCAATTTCGGCTTGATCTAAAATGTGGATGATTTCTGTGCGCTTCATATTCTTCAATGAGGCACAAATTTAATCAATTATAAATGAACAGGGGTATTCAATTTTTTGGTTTCAATTTTTCCATCCCGCATCCGGATGATGCGATTTGCATGTGAAGCAATATCCTCTTCATGGGTGACCAAAATTACAGTGTTACCCAAGTCATGGATGTCTTGAAAAAGTCGCATGATTTCATGGGAAGTTTTAGTATCCAAGTTACCAGTTGGTTCATCGGCCAATATAATGGAAGGTTTATTGACCAACGCACGAGCCACCGCAACCCGTTGGCGCTGTCCTCCGGAAAGTTCATTGGGTTTATGAAGCATGCGGTTGCCCAGTCCAACTTGTTCCAACACTTCTTTGGCTCGCTTCAATCTTTTTTCTTCAGTCCATCCTGCATAAACAAGAGGCAGTGCTACATTCTCAAGTGCTGTGTATTTGGGCAGAAGATTGAAGGTTTGAAAAACAAAACCAATTTCCTTATTCCTAATTTCAGCCAATTCATTGTCCGTTAGGGTGGATACATTGGGACCGTTTAGAAAATAATCACCAGAGGTGGGACGATCGAGGCAACCTAAAATGTTCATCAAGGTTGATTTCCCTGACCCTGAAGGTCCCATGAGTGCAACATATTCATTTTTTAGTATTTCTAAATCCACGCCATTAAGGGCGTTTACCGTCTCTTCACCGATGGTGTAGCTTTTGGTTAGACCTTCTATTTTTATCATTGCACTCATGCATCAAATGTACTCCTAATTGCACCGGATGAATGGGGTGATGTGCTTTTTTAACGGACTATGCAACCAATGATGTATCTTTAGGCTCTTAAGTATGTGAACCAAAACTCATGAAAAGAATACTTTCCATTTTGTCTTTGTTGCTGTTTGGATTTCAGGTGAATTCCCAAATAACACTAGCTCCGGGCATAACAGCTGACCAAGCTGTTCAATACCTACTAGGTCCCAATGTCACCTATTTCAATGCACAATTCACTGGTGATCCAGGTCAGTTGGGTTATTTATCCGGAGGAGGTGCCCCGACGGCGTTCCAAATTGAGGATGGTGTTACTCTGACCTCTGGTCATGTTAATGAATTGCAATTGGGGGCTACTGTTCCAATTATTGCCGGGGGTGTTGCCAATAATCCGGATTTATTAGATGTAGCCAACTCGGTGTTCCCTATGATTGGTCTCAATTTGACCATTCAAGACGTAAATGACCAAGCTATTTTGGAATTTGACTTCATAGCAACAGGGAATACCTTGTCATTTGATTATATTTTCGGTTCTGATGAATATTTGACATACGTTGACCAAGTGTACAACGATGTTTTTGCTTTCTTCCTCGCTGGTCCTGGAATAATAGGTGATTATTCAGCACCTCCAGGGTATCCAGGAGGATCAACCAACATTGCGATTATTCCA
>JBEISW010000115.1:0-6883 GCA_040375215.1 Crocinitomicaceae bacterium
AAGCAAGATCCAAGTGCCTATTTGATGGCATTCATGACCAATTGGGCACAATACGGATTGTTGCCGGGTGAGAGCAACATTTATTTCAGAGGAACATTTGTAGGACAAGGATACATTGATCCTGCCATGGCCAATGACACTTTGATGTTGAACATGGGACGAGACATGTCTGTGGTAGTGAAGAGAGATATGGTCAAAGATTTTTGTAAAACAGGAACGTGGGCAGGAAAGAAATGGGTAACCAAGGCTTATGAAATCACCGTAAAAAATCAAAAGACAGTACCCATTAAAATTGAAATTGTGGATCAATTACCCAAGAGTAATAACAGTGAATTGGAAATCGTTACAGAGGAGACCAGCGGTGCCAAGTTGAATGAAGAAATAGGGGAGTTGCGCTGGCTGATGGAGTTGACACCCAATCAAATTGAGAAGAAGACCATCAGATTTACAGTGAAGTACCCAAGGAAAATGATGGTGAATTTATAAAATTTGTCATGTTGTATTAAAAGCCCATTCTTTGAGTGGGCTTTTTCTTTGCATTTTTGCTATGAATATCAAGAGCGATATTCAAGATTAAGACAACCAACGCATTTAATATGGAAATGAGCAAAGATTGAGCAAATCGACTGAGAGAAGTACTACTTGACGGACATTGGATTGCCAATACCAATTTCAAGGAACAAATTACCAATACAAATTGGAAGGAAGCCATTGAAAAGGTGGAAGGCTTGAATTCCATTGCATCTTTGACTTTCCACATCAACTACTACCTAAAAGGAGTGTTGAATGTGTTTCAAGGAGGTGACCTTGTTATCAAGAATGAAAAAGCCCACTCCGTTGAGTGGGCTTTTTTAACCAAACAAACTAAGAAATTACTTACTCACTACAAACTTTACAGTTGAAGTCTCAGAACCATTTGAAACTTTCACATGATACATTCCATTAGAAAGCTCATTGTTGAATTCAATCATTTTGTTGATTGAACCTTCAGCAACGATGTTCTCTTTTTGGATCATTCTGCCTGTGGCATCCAAAATCTCAACGCTCAAGTAACCTTCAAAGTTGGAAACAGATAACTGAACCATTTCGCCGTTACTTGGGTTAGGATAAAGAGCGATACTCGCATTGTTCAATTGAGTGGTTGAAATAGAACCTTCATTTTCCAATGTAGGCATTCCAGCACCAGCGATTGTGCGAACACAAGCTGGAGTAGCAGTGAATGCAGTGAAAGAATTATCTGCATGCTTAGCACGAATTCTAACATCATGAGTTTGACCCAAAGCAATAGCAGGAATCAAAGACATGGCCAAAATTCTTGAACCACCTAAAGAACCATTCACTGAGTTAGCGATACCAGCACTTGGTAATACTTGAGTGAATTCCCAATTGTACTGAGAAGCTCCACAAATTGAACGGTTAGTAGCCAATGAAGAAGTCAAATATTTGTAAGCTGGACATTGGTCTGAAGTGCGCACAGTTAATGCTGCTTCAGGAGCCAATGTTACTGGACCTACGATGGTGCCGTTTGCAGTGATTGGAGTCAAAGTGCCAAAAGCATCAGCAAGATTGTAATGGGCATCAACAGTAACAAAATAAGTTATGCTTGATGATCCTAGGTTAGGAGCAACAATTTTACCCAATTGACAAACTGTAGAAGCTACTGTTGAGCTTGCACCTGCAGGGATAGCATATGACCAATCAGCAACTGAACCATTTGAAGCGTTGGCCTCAACGTTGAAACGCTTAACAGTATAGCCAGAAGCACCTGAACGGAACTTAGCTTTAAAGTTTTGACAAGTGTTGGAGAAGATTCCAGTGTTGTTGGTGTAAACATTGATGTCTGTTTGGCTACCACGCAAGAAGGCTATGCGCATAGAAACTGTACCTGGAGTACTGTTGTTGTTGCGTACACAAACAGAGTAATTATCACCAACGGTCAAACCATCAAACAAAAGAGTTTCACTTCCACCATCAGCAGCGGCACCTTGAGCTCCAGGATGAACATCATTTTCAACAGCCAATGGAATCAATTGAGAACCACTTGTTGCAGGAGTTTCAAAGATGCTTAAGTCGTTGTCATCAGCTACTGTAGAAGATCCAGTCAATTGGATACGTACGGCATTGGATTGAGCAACGAAGTTGTACCAAAGTTCCAAACCGATACCTGGATTTTCAACAGTATTTGTTCCGTTAGCTAAGTTAACAGAAACGTTAGATTGAGAGCCTGTGTTGTAAGTTCCGATATTCAATACAGCTACGCTAGCATCAAAACCAGAAGAAGAACAAGACAAATCTGAACCAGAACAATCTTCGTCAATGCCATTGCCACAAACATCTGTAGCACCTGGTTTGATAGCAGCATTGCTGTCATCACAGTCGCCAGCAGCTGTTGCGAAACCAGCACCAGGATTAGCACACAAAGATTGTGCAGTGCCAGTACCATAGTTGTCTCCATCAGCGTCTGTGTAGTAGTTGTTGAAAGTTAAACCATTGTCAATACCACCAGTACAGTTGTCATCAACGCCATTACAAATTTCGTTTGCGCTTGGATTGATGGTTGAGTTGGTGTCATCACAATCTGTGTTATTGGTTACGAAACCAGCACCTGGATTAGAACAAGAGTTGTTCGCTGTCCCAGCACCAAAACCGTCACCATCAGTATCAGCAAAATAATCTACAGCTGTTGATACAACAGTAGTAATGCTGTTACTTGTAGCAGAACCAGAAGCATCGCAACCGCCAGCAGTCATAACAACAGAAACAACATCGTTATTGGCCAAAGCAGCGTTGGTATAAGTCGCTGCATCAGTGCCAACGTTAGAACCATTCAACTTCCATTGGTAAGATGGAGTACCACCGTTTGTTGGAGTAGCAGTGAAAGTAACTGAAGTACCAGCGCAAATGTTGTTGTCTGCATCGTTTGAAGCAATCACAACTGAAGGAGTTGCACCGGCAGTTCTAGTTAAAGTTGGATGCGTCAATTGGTTGGCGCCAGGAGTGCCATGAACATAGTTCTCAGCAACGCCGGTTGGGCTCAACAATTGAATGTTCAATGTGAATGTGAAAGTTCCATCCGTAGTGAATTGACCAACCAATACTTTATTGCTAGAAGTAGCACCAACGATACCACCCAAAGCAGCAATAGAACCATTGTTAACTGTGATAGATCCCAAAACATTCCCTGCGGTCAAGGCATCCAAAATAGAACCGTTCATTCCTAAAACGTTAGGAGTAGTGTAGGTTGTACCTGAAGAGGCCAACATTCCATCTTTACCTGTGGCTCCGGTGATTTGAGTGCCGAAACATCCACCAAGGGTATTGCCCAAAATAGCCTGAGCATGAGGGTTAGCAATACTTCCATCTGTATCTTCATCCTTTGGAACGCCAACTTTAGATGCAGCGGCTCCACCAGCAGTAATCCATGAATCAATCATGGCTGTGTGCTTCTTGGTATTTAAAACAGATGTTGTAGGGGCTGATTGAGAATCGTAGTTTTCATCATTGTAAAAAGATGTCGTTGTTCCAAAAGTCAAATTTTTAGAAGCATTTCCAAACATTTGAACAAATTTGTAACCAGCAGCCATGTCAACATAGACACGGTAAGTAACTGCACCTTCTGTCAACGGAACAGAATATCCCTGAGAGACAGTGTAAGCAGCATCTGCAGCATTGGCTTGGTAATATCTTTCAACGATAATACCTTCCAATCCTTGGGCTTGCGCTGAAGTGATTCCAGCGATCATACCCAATCCTAAGATGTATTTTTTCAAGTTCATTTTTTGAAATATTTTATGAAGGGGAGGGTTGCCCCTCCCCAATTTTTTTTAGTTACAAGTTGTACCGAAAGCTGGAGCAAAAATCAAGAAGTCATCAACATCGGTATCACCATCGCTATCCAAGTCAGTTGGACACGCATTGATGCCTTGAACTTGACCAATCACTTGAGAATAAGTCCAATCAGACAACCAGTTTTGACCTGGGTTTGAAGAGAAAGCACCACGGTATGGAGCAGATGTAAAGAATCCATCTACTGGAGCTGTTGGGCAACCAGAAACTGACAAAGCTGGATTTGGGATAACATCAGCCTTTACAGAGTAAGCATTGGTAGTGGTATTCAAAGTGAAAGCATAGCTGAAACCAGGTACACTTGAAACCAAATCATTCATGTCTGTTGTATTGAACTGTGTATAGTCAGGAGTTCCAGAAGCGATAACTGTAGCTCCCAAAGAACCTTGCGTCAAAGGATTGGTTACAGCAACAAATGTGTTACACTTAATCTTCAAAGATTGAGAACCGTTACCATTTGTAGCTGAAGCAGGACCAGCAATGTTGGTCCAGTTGTGCCATGACTCACCACCAGATGCATAAGAACGCGCTCCGCTCAAAGACTTCACCAAGTTTAAACCACTCTTGAAGTTAGCGAATACTGAATTGTATATTTCTCCTTCAGTCAATTCTTTTGCGTTGATAGCAGATAAAGATGAGTTATCAACGGTTTGAGTAGTCTTACCATTACCGATGATGGTTGCATTGTAAATCACAGGATGTGTGCGAGGCAAGGCGTTTGACTTTTGGTCATCAGCGTCAATCTCAAAACCGTTGTCGTTATCAGGGCTAGATGTAGCATCTGACTTCATACCAAACAAGAACTGAGCTTTACCAGTCCAACCCAAGTCAAAGTCAAACATGTCATCGTTACCGAAGATGGTTGTGCAATACTTCAAGTTAACAGTACCACCAAATACCTCAATATTGTCATCGGCGTTAGAAACAATCTCAACGTGCTCGATGGTAGTACCACGACCAACTGAACCCAATGTCAAACCATTCATCTCTCCACCTACAGTCAGGATAGCACCTGCGTGACGGATAGAAACATAACGGAAGATACCTGAGTTGTCGTTGTCATTGAAAGTTTCACCGGCAGTCAAGTTAACACCGAATTGGTCTTGAACGTTTGTAGTTTGGAAACCTTCCAAGGTACCCAATCCATCAGCAAAAGCCAATTTACCGTTGGCTGCACCAACAACGAATGGACCGTTAGCAGCCAATGTCAAGTTGTTCGTAGCTTTACCATTGATGGCAACACCACCCCATTTTCCAATGTTAGAAATAGCATAAGTTCCATCCATAGGGTCAGCTTGAGCAGTGAAAACAATTGGACAAGACTCAGTACCATTGGCGATGATGCGACCACCTCTAGAAATAACCAAAGCTGTAGCTTCTGCAGCAACTGCGTTTGGCGCTCCTTTGATAACTGTTCCTGGCTCAATGGTTAAAACTTGGCCAGAAGGAATGTAAATTTTCTTGTCCAAAATGTAAGTGTTTTGGCAAGTGAAAGCTGCACCAGTAGTCATGTCTCCACCATAGGTTCCGCTGATTGCGGTGTAACCGGGCATAGAAGAAACAATAACTTCTGGACGAGAAGCTACGGGTGGACATCCACACTCAGCTCCCAAATTCGATTGTGCAACTGAAGCAGTTGCAACAAATGACAAAGCCATCGCGATGACCTTGTTCAAATTGTTTAATTTTTTCATTTTTTTTTGGTTAAATAGATTGCTGCAAATCTGAAACTTCAATCAACATTCAGAATAAAAGTGATTTTACCTTTCTATTAAGCAATCATCGCATTTCTATCCTTATTGTTAAGTGTTTGTTGACGCAATGAGATAAAAAAAAACACTGACTTAACATCAGTGTTTCTTCGTGGGAGATAAAATATTATGCTACTTGTTATTCGAAAGTTAAGCCTAGACGTAGCGCAATGTTAATAAAGCCAAACTGTCCATTTTCGCTTTTTACTAGGTTAGGGAAATGTTGCCCAATTAATCCAACCTGTATGTTGTGCTTATCATCAGGTTGGAATTGTTTTGTCAATTCCACTTGATATCCCCATCCTTTAGCCTCTGATTTTACGGAGGATTTCTGTCTTTGGTTGTTATTCAATAATTGGTAAGTGATTTGCTCTTGAAATCCATAGTAGTATTGTCCTCCTATTCCAATTCTCCATCCATGCTCATTGAATTGATAGTCTACCATCAATGGTATTTCTATACCCTGAAAGCTTTTTTCAATCAACTTGACTTCATCCAAGCCGATACTGTCATTTTTATAGGACATGTTTTTGAATTGAGCACTCATTCGAATATCCATTTTTTCATGTATTGAATAACCCAAACCCAATCCAATAGATTGTCCCATTCCCATAGAACTGTTGCTTGTCAATTTGTCTTTTAACAACTCTGTTGTGGTTTCAAATCGTGGTTGGTTGATGTCCATTGAAAATCCTAAATGCCATGTCAATGGTTTGTTTTGAGTGTAACCGTTCGTTAGAGTCAATAAAAGGATTACAAGGGGTAAAAGATGTTTTGCTTTCATGGCGTTATTCTTTAATACAACGGATGCTCATGCCGTATAGTTTGGATGTTTTGGAACGCAATATTCTGGTTTGCTGATAATCGATGTATCGGTAGTAACCTTCGTTGTTGTCTCCAGTTGCAGTCCACCAAAATGCACTGTTTGCTGCGCTGTTGATCGTATTTAAGAGCGTTACACAACCTCCAGGAACAGCGTTGAATCCATATGTGTCTTCTCCGTAAAGTGGACTGAACTCTGGCCATCCCTTAGAATATTGGGCTACTAATTTATTGGCCTCTTTCTCTCCACGCCAGCCAAAAGCATTCGCAGCCTCTGTATGCATTCCAATGTATTTTTCTAATTTCTTCCAATCCTCATCGGTAGGGACTCTCCAACCTTTTGGGGCAATGTTTCTTGCATCTTCAATGGTTTTAAAATTGTACAAGTATCCAAAAAGGCTATCGTTATGAAAGGTGAAAGCGCCCTGCATTTGGGCATTCCAAGTTGGGGTTGCATTTTCAAG
>JBEISW010000283.1:0-3024 GCA_040375215.1 Crocinitomicaceae bacterium
ATCCACCTTGCATCCCTCCCAAATTATACTTGCGATAAAATGTATTGTCCTGACCAAACAAGGCACAAGGAATCAAAAGAATCAACGATAATATGACGAAAAACTTAGTCATTCAAAACGCTATGTGTAATAACGAACTTGTCGCAATTTTTTCTATTTAACATCAGCACCGTTTTAAACAATGCTGCAGTCAACCGAAGGGAAATCGAAACATGAATAACCATTCTTGTATTCGACTTCAATATCGCATAAGGAAAACAACAGGTGAAAAAACGAACTTTCAATGGCAACTT
The DNA here is from genome assembly GCA_040375215.1 of Crocinitomicaceae bacterium. Taxonomy (GTDB): domain Bacteria; phylum Bacteroidota; class Bacteroidia; order Flavobacteriales_D; family Sanyastnellaceae; genus CAMCTV01. Next base: position 294 of record JBEISW010000283.1, read on the forward strand.
TATTATTATAGGTCAAATATAACAAATTAAGTTTTCTAAGAGACTTCGATACAATTATTTACAAATTTATAACCATCAAATAATGCGGGCCTATTTGTGGAATATCATAACCCTCCGACTTCACCTCCCATCCGCATTTCAAGTAAAATGGGACTGCAAGCTCGCGCGCATCACACCAAAAAGATTGTCTTGGGAATATACCCATCGCATGATCCAGCAACTGTTTGCTCAATCCCATTCTTCTCACGCTGGGATGGGCAGCCATTGCCCTTAGGCGAAGCGCATATTTTTTCCCGTTCACCTCCCTAGCCTCTTGCACTATGGTGCAACATGCCACAACCATCCCTTCAGCATTTCTCATTGAAAAATGCCGCGTTGCATCAGCAAAATCGACATCCAACAAACATTCCTCCATCGACGGCTTGTGCGGCCATAAAACCAAAAAGCGCAATGAACGTAGGTCCATTGCGCTTTCCTCTTGAAAACTATAATTCATTTGTTCTTTATGCCAATACTGCCTTTACTTTATCTGCAGCTTCTTGCAAAGTGATGGCGCTGTGAACCGCCAATCCGCTATTGTCTATCAATTGCTTGGCCTCCTCTGCGTTGGTACCTTGCAGACGAACAATAATAGGAACTTCAATATTTCCCATGTTCTTGTATGCGTCCACCACACCTTGAGCAACACGGTCACAACGTACAATTCCTCCAAAAATATTGACCAAAATAGCCTTCACTGCAGAATCACGAAGAATCATTCTGAAAGCAGTTTCTACACGCTTGGCATCAGCTGTACCGCCGACATCCAAGAAATTGGCAGGATCTCCACCGCTCAACTTGATAATATCCATGGTAGCCATAGCCAAACCGGCTCCATTTACCATGCAACCCACATTACCATCTAACTTCACATAATTCAAACCTGCTGCGCCAGCCTCAACCTCAATGGGATCTTCCTCCGTTACATCGCGCATGGCCAAATAATCTGGATGACGGAACAACCCGTTTCCATCAAAAGTAACCTTGGCATCAACAGCAATGACTTTGTCATCTGATGTTTTCAAAACAGGATTGATTTCAAACATCGATGCATCACAACCCACATAAGCAGCGTACAATGACTTCACAAACTTGCCCATTTGCTTAAACGACTCGCCGCTCAGTCCCAAATTGAAAGCAATCTTTCTGGTTTGGAAATCTGTAACGCCTGTCAATGGATCAATGGTTTCTTTGAAAATACGCTCAGGTGTTTTCTCCGCAACCTCTTCGATATTCATTCCACCATCTGGTGAATAAACAATCACATTGCGACCCTGACCGCGATCCAAAAGAACAGACATATAGAACTCTTTGGGCTCGCTAGCTCCTGGTGCATAAACATCCTCAGCTATGAACACCTTGCTGACCAACTTTCCTTCAGCTTTGGTCTGTAAAGTGACCAAGTGTCCACCCAAAATTGCTTGGGCTTTCTCCGGCACTTCATCAACACTCTTGGCCAGGACAACGCCGCGAGAACCTGTCTCGGTAACTGTTCCTTTACCCCTTCCTCCTGCATGGATTTGTGCCTTCACAACAAACCATCCTGTGCCGGTTTCTTCTTTTAATCTTACAGCAGCATTCTTGGCCTCTTCAGGCGTTTCTGCTACATATCCGCGCTGCACGGCAACACCGTACTTGGCCAAAATACTTTTTCCTTGATACTCGTGAATGTTCATGGTAATAAAATTACGCTTGCGAAGGTAAGGGAAATCCTCCTTTACTTTGCAATTGTGATTGAGATCAAAAATATTAGAAAATCCTATGGCCCTTTGGAAGTTCTTAAAGGGGTTAATTTCACCATTAACAAGGGAGAAATCATGGCCATTGTTGGCGCATCTGGTGCCGGTAAATCAACACTCTTGCAAATCTTGGGAACTTTGGATCAACCCGATCAAGGAGAAATCCTCTTCAATGGCCAATCCATCTTTGCATTAAAAAATCAAGCGCTAAACGCCTTTCGAAACAAAGAAATTGGCTTTGTATTTCAGTTTCACAACTTGTTGCCAGAATTCACAGCTATCGAAAATATCATGTTGCCTGCACTCATCAAGGGTGAGCCTAGTCAGAAAGCCAAAGAAAAGGCATTAGAAATTTTGAAAAGACTTGATGTGGTGGACAGAGCGCAGCACAAACCCAACGCACTTTCTGGCGGGGAGCAACAGCGCATGGCTGTCGCTATATCACTGATTAATAACCCTGCAATCATATTAGCCGATGAGCCTTCTGGTAATTTGGACAGCAAGCACGCAGAAGAATTGCATCAACTATTCTTTGATTTGAGAAATGAATTCAACCAAACTTTTGTCATTGTTACCCACAATGAAAAATTGGCGGACCAAGCTGACCGCAAATTGACCATGACCGACGGTAGGATTCAATAATTTTCACGCATACTTTTTTTATCTGATTATCTTTGAGGCATGCAATTTTTGCGACCAGAGATGTTGTGGGGGCTTTTGGCCTTGTCCGTGCCCATAGCAGTGCATTTGTTTAATTTTAAAAAGCAACGCATTGTCTATTTCCCTTTCACCTCTTTTCTAAAAGAAATAAAAGAAGAAACACGGCAACAATCCAAAATCAAGCATTGGATCATTCTATTGCTAAGATTACTTGCCATCCTGGCAATTGTTCTTGCTTTTGCTCAGCCCACCTGGAATGAGCAATCCAACACCAGCGGTAAAAAAAACATTAG
>JBEISW010000353.1:0-1983 GCA_040375215.1 Crocinitomicaceae bacterium
ATTGATCATTCTTTTTATCATAGCTGCTGTACCACAAATCCTTACCTCCCTTTCCTCCAGGCAGATTAGAGGCAAAGATCATGTGTTTATTATCTGGTGACAAGCATGGGTGGCCAAAAACAACACTATCACCATTGGTTTTATCAAACACCACCTTGATTGGAACCTCGTATTTATCATTCATGACTTTAGACATCCTAATCTCACATGGATGATACCCACCTGACTCATATTGACAAAATGTGAAGTACATTTCTCCAAAATCTTTGGTGTAACTAATAGGACCTTCATTGTTGTTTGTATTGATCTCATTACCCAGAGGTTGTGGCGTACCGAACTTTCCTTTTGGATCTCTTGTAACCGTAAACAAGTCCATGAAATCTTCTCCTGTTTTGGGGTCTGAACCACTTCCCGCTGAGGACTTCCTTGAAGAAGATAATATAAACACATCTCCGTCCTTACCTTTTTTTGCGCCATAATTCATTGCAAAATCAAATTCTGGACTGCTGATTTCTCCAACCATTTCAACCTCAATTTTTGACTTCTGATTCTTCAAATCAGCTGCATTTTGCGCCAATTTAATCGCCTGATTTCCTTTCTCTCGGTCACCACCAGATTCTTGATATCGCTTAAATTGAGCAACAGCTTCTTCATACTTCCCTTGCATTTGATAGCACAAACCCCAATTGTAATGCAACTCAGGATTGGTCTTACCGTACATTGCGCGACCTGATTTGTCATACCACTCAATGGCCTCGTTGTAGCGGGTCATCATTCTGTAGCACTCTCCTACGTTGAAATAAGACTGAGCTTTGATGGTAACATCTTTGATTTTTGGTCCTGCAATCTTGTACTCTTCTGCCGCCTCCAAATACTGACGAGTGGCAAAATACGAATTTGCCTTCTTCAACTCTTTTTGTGACCATGCAGCTGTAATTGCACATCCCAAAATAAAAGCCAACAATAATTTTTTCATGTTGTAATTTCTTTAATTCCTTCGGTTTGTATTGTTGCGAATATAGCAAAAAAGAAATAGAGACCCAAAATGAGTCTCTATTTTATGAAAATCCCTCAACGAGAGATTAGTTGGTGAATAAAAGTTCACTCATTTTTGGCAATGGCCAAGACTCATCCTCTACCAACAATTCCAACTTATCAGCAGAAGCCCTAGCAGCATCCATTAGTGGCTTAATTGTCCCCGATAATAATTTAGCTTGCTTCTCAGCATCTAAACTATAGGCCTTTTGCAACTCCGTTCTGATTGCATCTGCGCCTTTCTTCAATGCGTTAACTTCCTTACTAATGTCTTTGATCAATGACAATTGAGTACCTGCAGCATCCTTAAATTCACTTGCGGACAAAACAGCCTTAAGCCCTTGAACATTGTCTAATAAATCACTTTGGTATCTCAATGCAGCAGGAATTATGTTGGACATCGCAATACTTGCCGTGAGAGAAGCTTCGATATCTCTTCTTCTGCTGTAGTTCTCTAGTTCAATCTCATAACGGGCATGAATCTCTTCTGGCGTCAAAACATTCAAATCTTGAAACATTTTCTGGATTTTTTTATCCTTCCAGACAGCCAGAGCTGTTGGGGTGTCAGTAAAGTTTGACAAACCTCTTTTCTTAGCCTCTTTCACCCACTCATCACCGTATCCATTTCCTTCAAAGCGGATAGCCTTACTCATTTTTATTAATCGCTGTAACTCTTTTAGAATGGCCTCATCCTTGTCATCTCCTTTGGAAATTCTGGCATCCACATCTTTTCTAAATTGCAACAATCGATTAGCTACGATGGTATTTAATACAATCATAGCGTTGGCGCAATTGGCACTGGAACCTACAGCTCGGAACTCAAATTGATTTCCTGTAACAGCAAAAGGGGATGTTCTATTTCTATCTGTATTATCCAACAACCCCTGAGGCAATTTTCCAATATTCCACTTCAACTCAATTTTGTCTTGAGGAGTCATTTTTCCAGCC
>JBEISW010000030.1:0-13244 GCA_040375215.1 Crocinitomicaceae bacterium
CACCTTCATTGACAGGTGCGGTGGATGCTGTGGTATACGGAACAGATGATACGGATGATACGGGTTTGTTAGAGATTTTTGTTCCAGGTCAAATTCAAGTGAACGAAAGCCCCGCTGCAACAACATCAGCTTCTAGAATTCCAGATGGTGGAAATCCATTTAATCAGGCCGCTTTTGTCGCTCAAACTCCCACACCAGGTGCCTCTAATTCAGGCGAAGTAGCTGGATGTATGGATGCTGCTGCTTGTAATTATAATGCCAATGCAACCGCGGATGATGGCTCTTGCGCCACTGTTGGTGATGCATGTGATGATGGGAATGCGGGCACTGCAGGTGATGTATATGATGCCGATTGCTTGTGCATTGGAGAGATTTCAGGATGCATGGAGCCAACGGCTTGTAACTACAATGCTGCAGCCGTTTTAGATGATGGTACTTGCGCATTGCCCGGAGATGCATGTAACGACAACAATGCGGCAACAATCAATGATGTTTACGATGCAAGCTGCGTTTGCTTGGGTGAAGATTCAGGTGAAAGCACTGTGGTATTGGCTGAGCAAGCAGGTGTTGGTGCCACGGTTACGGTCACCGGTATCATTACCAATGGAATTGAAATGGGAAGCACGGTTAGATATATTCAAGATTCTGGCGGTGGATTAGCCATCTATCCAGGTACAGCTTGGACCACGTTCACAGCACCCAATCGTGGTGATTTGGTAACAGTTTCAGGAACAATATCTGAGTTTGGAGGTCTGTTAGAATTGGGACCAACATTAACAGCCGTTACGGTTAATGCAACAAATCAAACTTTACCTACCCCTGAATTGATTACGCCGGCCCAATTAGGTGAGTCATTAGAAGGTGAATTGGTGACGGTGGAAAATGTTGTATTTGATTTGGCTGGTACACCAATTTCAGGCAATTCAACTTACAATTTCACCTCCAACGGTGAGCAAGGCGCAATCTACATTAGAGCAGGAAGCGTATTGGTAGGCGTGAATTTGCCGTCAAGTGCAGTGACTTTGGTAGGTATTGCATCTCAGTATGATCCTGCAGCTCCTTTTGATGCCGGTTATCAAATCCTACCTCGTGATGAGAATGATTTCATTTTACCCCCTGGTGTAGCCATTTTGGGTCAAGTTGTTCAAGAGAATATTAACACAACTTCTTTTGATTTGACTTGGGCTACCAACAATCCTGGAAATAGTCAAGTCAATTATGGATTAACACCTGATTTGGGTGAAACCGTTGTCGTGAATGACAACGTGTCAGATCACACCGTGACCATCACAGGATTGGAGCCAGGAACCATTTATTATTGCTCAGTTACATCAACCAACGCAGATGGAAGCTCAACTTCTACCGTACGCCCCTATGCTACAAAAAGTTTGAGTTCTGGTGAGATCAGGGTTTATTTCAATCGTCAAGTGGACACCACTTATGCTACAGTTGAAAATGCTTTGAGCATCGGTACCGGTTCCAATGATAGCATTGCCGCCTACATCAACAGAGCGCAGCAATCGGTGGATATCGCAATCTATAATTTCACGGATGATGCTGTAATAGCAAACGCCATTAATGCTCGATATGATGCAGGAGTTCAAGTGCGCGTTGTAGCTGATGGTACAACAGCACAAATGGGATTGAGTTTGCTTAACCCAGCCATCCCAGTTGTCGAGAGAGTTAATACCTCAGGCACTGGAATCATGCACAATAAGTTTATCGTTATTGATCCAGATGATGTTGATAATGCTTGGGTTTGGACGGGTTCAATGAACTGGACAGATAACAACTTAAATAACGATTACAACAATATCATTATTTTCCAGGATCAAAGCGTTGCGCGTGGTTATCGTTTGGAGTTTGAAGAAATGTGGGGTGGAAGCGGCCCTAATCCGGGAGTTGCCAATGGCGTTTTTGGTTCAAGCAAATCAAGCAACACACCTACAGAGTATGTATTAGGCCCAAATAACATCAGAGTAGAGAGTTATTTCTCGCCCACCGATAACGCAAACGGCGCTATCATTCGAGCCATGCAAACAACAGATGCCAATTTGGATTACGCAGTTTTAGCTTTCACCAGACAAGATATCGCTGATGCAATTATTGCGGAAGATGATTTATTTTTGGTTTTGGTGCGTGGTATTATTGAACAAACTTCTGATCCAGCATCTGAATTCGGTTACTTGCAAACAGCAGGTCAAGATGTTCGCTCTCATGAGGGGATTTCCTATGATCTTCACCATAAATATTTGGTTGTAGATCACAGCAATTTGGATTCTGATCCTTTGGTGCTTACAGGTAGTCACAATTGGAGCTCTGGAGCACAGACCACCAATGACGAGAATACGGTTATTGTGCATGATGCACGCGTTGCCAATTTGTATCTCCAAGAATTCATGAATTTATGGGGAACTGAACCTGCTTCAGTAGACAATTTCGAAGGTGCCAATGGAAATATTTATCCCAATCCTGCAGAGGGTCAATTGTGGATTTCCTTGCCAAAGGATGTTCAAAGTGCTGTTGTTTATGTATACAACCAATCGGGTCAATTGGTTGATGAATTCTCAGTTACTCAAGGTTTAAAGTCAATTCAATTGGAAAACCTCAGTAACGGCGTTTATCACTTCCAAGTTGTTAGCGATAATAACTCATGGAACAAGAAGATTTTAGTGCAATAACTTTATTTGTTATCAGAAGAAAAAAAGGGGCTTTGCCCCTTTTTTAATGTTCTAATAATAATACCAAACTGATTGTTGCTTGTCTCAAGGTAAGTTGCACATCTTGCTCAATTTGTAATTGTGAAACATTGATTTGTTGCTCATGATTTAATGTATGGATAGTTACTTAATTAAGTAGTCATGGTATTCGAAATTAATTCCACCGTTAATTCTTAATAATTATTTTTATTAATCTTTTCTTGTCTTGACTTCGATTATAGTTTCGGAGCATGAGAGTTCATTTGATAGCAATTGGTGGAAGTGCCATGCACAATTTGGCCATAGCCTTGTGTGATAAAGGGTATTCTGTTTCAGGAAGTGATGATGAGATTTTTGAACCCAGCAAATCACGTTTGGCGAAAAAAGAGTTGCTACCCAATTCTTTGGGATGGGATGCCTCTAAAATTCATAGCGGTTTGGACGCTGTTATTGTTGGTATGCATGCTAGAGCTGATAATCCTGAACTCTTAAGAGCGCAAGAATTGGGTTTGAAAATATATTCTTATCCAGAGTATATTTTTGAACAAACCAAAGATAAGAAGCGCATTGTTATTGGAGGAAGTCATGGTAAAACTACCATAACCTCAATGTTGTTGCATGTGTTCAAACAGAATGAAATTGCATGTGATTTCATGGTTGGTGCGCAATTGGCCGGATTTGATTGTATGGTCAAATTGACAGACGAAGCAGAGTATGTGGTTCTTGAAGGGGATGAATATTTGTCTTCCCCCATAGACCTCAGGCCAAAGTTTCACCTATACAAACCCCATATAGCTTTGATTAGCGGTATCGCATGGGATCATATCAATGTTTTTCCAACTTTCCAAAATTACATTCATCAGTTTGATGTATTCATTGATTGCATTGAGCCAAATGGAGCTTTGATTTATGCCAATGAGGACCTAGAGGTAGTTAAACTAGCGCAAAAGCCAAGACACAGAGATATTAAAACCTTTGGTTATGGACCACACCCAAGTAGGGTAGAAAATGGAGTAACCTACATAGAAACATCATCAGGTTGGCTCCCAATAAGGGTTTTCGGACATCATAATTTGCAGAATTTAAACGGAGCTATGCAGATTTGTAAAATGGTCGGAATCACGGATGATGCATTTTATTCCGCCATTGCAACTTTTGAAGGGGCCTCTAAACGCTTGGAGATTGTTGCGAGGAGAAACCAAGGTATTGTTTTCAAAGATTTTGCACATTCACCTTCTAAACTTAAAGCGACAAGTTCAGCAGTAAAGAGACAATTCCCTCAACACCGCATTGTGGCTTGTATGGAACTGCATACATTCAGTAGTCTCAATTCTGTTTTTTTGGAACAATACGCGCACAGCATGGATGAACCAGACGTTGCGATTGTCTATTTTAATCCGCATACCATTGAGCACAAGAGATTGGAACCCATCAGTGTAGATGATGTCAAAAAGGCATTTCAACGTGAAGATTTAATTGTACTAACGGATGCCAGTTTGGTAGAGATGATTTTAATGGAGAGTGATTGGGAAAAAACGCATTTACTTTGGATGACCAGTGGGAATTTCGATGGCTTAGACATTGCTGATTTGGCACTGCGATTACCAATGAATTAATGATTATCTTGGGACGATGAAAGTCTCCAAAGTTATGGTGTCTGGATGTTTTGACACCTTGCATCCTGGTCATATTGCATTTCTGGAAAGTGCTGCGCAATTTGGTCAACTGCATGTATGCATTGGCAATGATGACAATGTGCTCAATTTGAAAAGTAGGCCTACCTATTTTAATGAACAGGAAAGAGCCTATATGATTAGCGCGCTTACTGTCGTTCATCAAGTCAGAATAAGCAAAGGGAATGGACAGTTAGATTTCATGGACGAACTCAATGAAATTATGCCTGATATATTTGTTGTGAATGAAGATGGACATAGCGAAGCAAAACGAGATTTCATAGAATCCAAAGGGGTAGAGTATAAGATTTTGAGTAGGACGCCCAAAGAGGGACTGCCATCAAGAAGCACTACCCAATTCAGAATAGAAACGGAAATGCCATTTAGGATAGATTTGGCAGGTGGTTGGTTGGATCAACCATTTGTCAGTGTGTATGGATCGGGGCCAGTAATTACCATCTCCATCTTGCCTACGGTTAATTTTAATATGCGCAGCGGCATGGCTTCAAGCACCAGAAGTACTGCTATTTCAATGTGGGGAAGACATTTGCCAAATCAAGATTCGGAACAAATGGCAAAGCTGCTCTTTGCTGCAGATAATCCTCCGGGAAAGAAGAATGTCTCGGGATCTCAAGATGCCATTGGTATTGTGTTTCCTGGTTTAAATAAATTGGATTATGACCGGGAATATTGGCCTCTTTTGATTTCATCAGTTGTGGATGAAGATATTTTATCATGGTTGGAAAGTCATTTGTTTTTAATACCCATAGGTCCCCGAGAAGATAAGTTTGAGGTTTTGGATGAAATGCATCTTGATTCAGTGGGCGTAATGAATTTGGCAAATGCGGCCGCTGAAGTTTGGTCTTGTATTTTAAGCAAGGACTTGAATGGTATGGGTAAGGCAATGACTGCATCTTTCAGAGCACAGTGTCAACTATTCCCCTTGATGACCAACGAAAAAGCTGAAGCCATTTTAAGTCCTATCGAATCGAATATTTTGGGTTATAAAATTTCGGGTGCTGGTGGTGGCGGATACTGGGTAGTTGTATCAGAGTTCAAAATGGATTCATTTATTTCAATTAAAATTAGAAGATGATGAAGCAAAATCGAACACTTTTTGTAGCTCTGGTCTCATTGTTTTTCTTGTGGGCATTGGCGCACAATTTGAACCCTATATTAATTGCAAAATTGCGTCAGTCTTTTCATTTAACTGACACCAAAGCCATGTTGGTGGATAGCGCGTTTTACATCGCTTATTTTATCATGGCCTTGCCCTCTGCTTACTTGATTGATAAAATGGGGTATCAAAAGACAATCATGTTGGGATTGGGATTATTTGCAATGGGGATTTTGGGGTTTGTGCCGGCATCATTTCTACACTCGTATGTGTTTTTTCTAGGCGCATTATTGTTAATTGGTTTGGGAATCACAATGCTTGAAGCAGCAGCCAATCCATTGATAACTCGAGTGTCAGAACCAGAGCAACAGGTATATAGACTCAATTTGGCTCAAAGTTTCAATGGTCTAGGGGCCATGGTAGCCGCAGGTTTGGGAGGATATCTTCTTCTGGATGAACAAGATCAAAACCGTCAATTGGAAACGACACCTTTTATCGTTTTAGCATTGATTATTCTTTGTTTGATGTTTTTTATTTACCGATTAAAGTTTCCCTCATTTCAATCGAACAGTCATATCAAAGTCAGCAGTTCAAATGGTATTTTTAGGAAAAAAGCCTTTACCATGTCCGTTGTAGCTCAATTTCTTTATGTAGGATCACAAATAGGTGTTTCAAGCTTTTTTATCAGATACATGAGTCAATACTTTTCGCACAGCATGCAGGAATCAGCATATTATCTTTCCCTTTCATTGGCTTTTTTTACAACAGGTAGGTTTGTTGGTTCTTGGATGATGCGAAAATGGGCAGCGGAAAAAATTCTGTTTTTCTTTTCCATGGGCGCTGTGTTTTGTACATTGGGTATAATCGTTGTGCAACCTTTTTCTCAAATCTTTTTATTGGCACTTCCGTTTTTCATGTCCATTATGTTTCCAACCATCTTTGCTTTGGGAATTGGATCTTTGCAGGAGAATAAAGAACGAGGAGGTGCGTTTATTGTAATGACCATATCTGGGGGAGCTTTGATTCCTTTTGTGATGGCTGAAATTGCTAGTTGGTCAGGAAATTTGAGTTGGTCCTACGTATTACCGATGTTTTGTTTTGGAATGGTGGGGCTCTTTGCTTTTTATTACAAACGAATGTTGCATGAATGAGTATGTTTTTTTTCTGGATTTGATCAATGATGAAGAGCTAATAGCTCATTATGATCAATGGCATCAGGAGGTTTGGCCTGAAGTGGAGTCGCAAATTTTAAAATCGGGAATAACGTCTTGTCGAATTTATAGGGTCAGTAACCGATTGGTATTGATAGCTAATTCTAAGATTGAAATTGATTGGGCAAAGAAGTCTGATAGTGATTTGGCGCATGGTCCAACTGTTGAATGGGAGAACTTGATGTGGAAGTTTCAGAAAGCTATTCCAGGATCTGCACTAGGAGAGAAATGGCGGAAGGCAGAATTGATTTATAAATTGGAAAGTAAATGAAAAACTTAGTTTGGATATTGTTATTAGTATGTATCAACTCTGATTCAATGTTTGCTCAAAGAGATATGGTTCAAAGTTCAAGAGCAAGAAAGATGCATCGTCATGATTTGGATGAGGTTGTGTTAAAATTCAACAATGGAGAAGACGGGCATGCATGGGTGTCTCATCAAGGAAAACCAAAATTGCTGCTGCTGCATGGAATAACCGGCAATGCTGAAGTTCAGTACACGAGGAATGCAGCCAAACTGAGTAAGTTTTATGATGTCATAGCTTTGGACCTGAAGTTTCATGGTGAGGCACACAATTTACCTCAGGGATATGCTATAGAGGATCAAGTGCATTGGGTGGCCGAATGTTTAATGCTGCTTTCTCAACAGTACAGTGATGATTCATACCAAAGAGTGCATGTTTTGGGAAATTCTTATGGAGGAATTGTCGCCGGTATTTTTGCGGATCATTATCCTCATATGGTCACTCAGCTGACTATGGTAGATGCGCCTATCCGTTTTTTTGGTACGTCAATGGCCGATTCTATTGCACACGCTGCTGGTGTTAAAGACTTTTTTGATTTGCTTTCTCCGACCACAGCTGAAGTATTTAAGTCTAGAACCAAGTTGTCTTTGCACAAGAAAATTTGGATACCCAAATTTGTTGCTCAACAGATAATAGAGAATGATTTGATGCCCCGAAGAGAGGATCATCTGAAATTGGTTCAATCACTTAAGGAAAGCGAGCTTTATTGGAACAATTATGAATTTAAATGGAGGTTTAAGGTTAATATTATTTGGGGAGATGCTGATCATTTGATACCGTTACAAGTGGGAAGAAAGCAAGCTGCATATTTTAAGAATGCAAGTTATACGGAGCTGTCTAAAGTGGGACACGTTTGGAACATGGAAAGACCAAGGCAATTCAATCAATGGTTAATAAAAAAAAACCAAAATGCGCATCGAACAGTGATAACGCCGAGTTTTTAAAATGTAAGTTTGCGTCATGATTAGTTTGGCAGAAATTGGTTCTTGTTTCATGGTGTTGTTTGCCGTGATAGATATTATAGGGAGCATTCCTATAATCATTGACATCAAGAATAAAACAGGCAATATTCAACCCGTTACTACAACATTGGTTTCTATGGTGCTGATGATTGTATTTTTAATTGGAGGAGAAACGGTCCTTGGTCTCTTTGGCGTTGATGTTTACAGCTTTGCTGTAGCAGGGGCGTTTATCTTGTTTTTTATTGCGCTGGAAATGATTTTGGGTATTCAATTATTCAAGCAGAAGGAAGGATTAACGCATGTAGCCAGCATAGTGCCTTTGGCATTTCCTACAATAGCAGGTGCGGGTACTATATCAACGTTGATTTCATTGCGAGCAGAGTATCAGATGGTCAATATCGTCATTGCTATTTTACTGAATGTCCCCATCATCTATATGGTGTTAAGATTGTCTGGGCGTCTCCAAAAAGCTTTAGGCCCCGGAGGTATAGCTGTCATTGAGAAAGCGTTTGGGATAATTCTTTTGGCCATCGCAATAAAATTGTTTTCTAAGAATTTAGGAGTGTTGATTCAATAATATGCCAACAGTAAAATTATTTGCAGACGGTGCAGCATCAGGTAATCCAGGACCTGGTGGTTTTGGAACAGTGCTTCAAAGTGGAAAGCATGAAAAGGAAATCAGTGGCGGATTCAGAAGAACCACCAACAATCGCATGGAATTGATGGCTGTTATTGAAGGCTTAAAAGCATTAACGGTTATTCCTTGTGATGTCTGTGTAGTATCAGATTCCAAATATGTTGTAGATGCCTTTGAAAAGAGTTGGATTTCTGGTTGGCAAAAAAGACAATGGAAGAATGTCAAAAACCCAGATTTATGGAAGCAATTGATTGTCTTAGTGGATAAACACAAAGTAACATGGCAATGGATTAAAGGCCACGCCGGCCATGCTGAAAATGAAAGATGTGATCAATTAGCTGTTAGAGCGCGCATGAAAACCAACTTGCCCATTGATGCTTTTTTTGAAGCGCAAGAAAGTATGAATATTATTTAATGAGAAGCGTTACCGTTCCTTTCGATTCAAACTCCACACCGCCATAAAATTTTCCTTTACAAGTGTATACGTAAACATCTTCAGGGCACAATTCTCCTTGATACAATCCATTCCAACCTTTCCATATGTCCTTTGTTACAAAAAGCAACTCTCCCCACTTGTTGAAAACGACCATTTCAAATTCACTGATAGACCTGAAATGGGGATGAAAAATATTGTTTGAAAAATCGAATTTCTCATATGAGCCATCCGCATTATTAAGGATGGTGGGCGAAAATGCATTAGGCATTTCGATAAATCCATCTGTAGTTACAGTTATTCCTAATGGGTGAGAATAAGTATCTGTGCATCCATAGGAATTGGAAGCGACAAGTGTTACAGGATACAATCCAACAAGTTGATAGTAAGAATATGGCTCAAATGCATTGCTTGTTTCACCATTGCCAAAACTCCACTGGTATGCATTGGCTCCAGAAGAAAGATTGATGACAACGGCTGAATCCACTACAGCTGCGATGGTAGTTTCCAATAGATTGAAGTACGCTTGAGGCGATGGATAGATTTCAACAGCATTGCTTAACAAGGCTGTATCCGTTGAACCATCATATCCATGTGCAAGCAATGTTACATTAAAGAAGCCAGAATTGTTGTAAGTGTGAGATGGGTTATCAGCTACAATAGTGTCTCCGTCTCCAAATATCCATTCAATGGATTGCGCATAAATACTGGTATGGGAAAAATTGAAAGTGCTTCCAGGACATCCTTCAAAGTTGAGGTCGAATGAAGCTATTGGCGCCGGCGGAACGATTTGGATATCCCGAATAGACGTGTCCGAGCACCATTGATTTTGGGTAATCAATGAAATTTGAAAGTCTCCCCAAGTATTAAAATTCAATGAACCTGGTTGCCATTGTTGTGTTGTGTTGGTTTGCCATAACCATGTAGAAGATAATGTTCCACTACCTGAACTTTGATTGACTACATTAACGGTGGAATTGGGGAATGTTTGGGATATGGGGTCCAATGTAAATTCGGCAACCGCAGGCATCATGGTTTGAATGGTGAAGAATGCTGTATTTGTGCATCCTTGCGCGTTCTGCACCGTCAGTGTCACTTGATAGGTGGTGTCCATTGAACCACCTTCAAATACATGCAATGGCGATTCGTTGATGGATGATTGGCCATCACCAAATTGCCAATTGAAATTGAGTATTTCAGGATTGATGTCTGTGAATTGAACGGATAAGGGCGCGCAACCTTGTAAGTTGGAAATATTGGTCATTACTTCAGGGATGGTATTCATGACAACATTTATTGATGTGTTGCAGCCGTAGCTATTGCTTATGATATATGTTGTGTTTACGGTAGGAGATATTTGAGCAGTATTGCCATTTGAAGAAATGGATGCACCAACGGTATTGTTCCATGTGTATGCAGTGTTGGGAGAGATCAAAACATCCAAAGATTGACCCGGACAGATGGCTGCGTTGTTGATATTGTTGGAAGGATTGGCAATGACGGTGATCAAAACGGAATCCAATTTAACCGGACAATCTGCGTAAGTAGCGGCTAAATAATACATGCCGTTCATGCTGAACTGGGCATTTCCAAGGTCGTGGGTTAGGCCATTTAGCGTGCCTCCGTTAGGTGTTGTCCATGAAAAATTTCCTGGTCCCGATGCTACTTCCCCTGATAATATCAAAGGTTCATTGTGGCAATAAAATTCATCATTTAGGATATTGGCTGTCGGACTCGTTATCGGAGTGAGATTGAGCACTGCATTGTTGGATCCACAGAGGTTGGTAGCCGTAATTTCAAATTGATTGTTGTTTTCAATAACAAAGAATGCAGTGTCCCCGGAAACGCCAATATAGTTGGTGTTTATCCAACTAAAGTTGGTGTCGCAGACACCCCAAACAGCAACAGTATCTCCGATACAAGGACTATCATCACTGCTGAACAATTCTATCTGCGGGAGAGGTCCATCTTGAGGAATAACAAAATCCAATGTAATTGGTGTTGCGCAAGATATTCCTTGATCCTCAATCACAACAGAGTAACTGCCAGGTGAAAGATTTGTCGCATTCGCACCATTGAAATTGGGATTAAAGGACCAATTGTAATCAAAAGGACCATCACCGCCACTCGTTGAGACACTTGCAGCGCCATTGTCCATCCCACATTCAGAAGGCGTTACATTCACGGATGCTTCAAGTGCGTTTGTACAAGAGATAAAGTCAATTAAAACGCCGGAGTCGATGCTTCCGTCACCACTATCTCCAATGATTAATTTGAAGTGGTAGGTTTGACAAGGAATGACTTTTATTTTGGGTGAAAGAACAACAGTTCTTCCATCATATTGTATCTGAGAACCATTGGTATTGTCTACATAGTAGGCACTGTTGTTATTGGCATTCACGTTGTCTATACTCACAACAGTGTTGTTGGGTAATCGAGCAATATTGTAGGCATTATACATACCACCCGCTGGATTGGGTCCAAAGATGAAAAAAGCAAAAGCATCGTTATAGCCTTCATTGACAAATTCCATGTATTCATCTGATCCAAATACAAATCGAATGGTCAAAGTGTCGCATTGCGGAATAATGTCCAACTCCAGTGCACAAACATCTCTATTGGCTTGAGGAACAATTGAAGTTAAATGTGGGTCACTGAATTGAACCCCGTTATCAACGCCGTAGGATGTGTTGTTGTTAGCCCCTGCCATGCCTTGTGCATTACCAGTTGTGAGGACTATGCCATTGGTAATCCCCAAGTTTGTGCTGCCGCCATTGGCAAAAGCTCCATATGCATTGGGATTACAATTAATGGTCGGATTACCTTGAATGGTCACTCCGTTCCCTGTCAAAGCATCGCCCATTTGAAACGCACTTCCTCCCGCAGTAACGGTCAACTGGGCATCACAAGGGGTTACAAGGATTGAAGCTAATACGAGTAAATAAAACGAATAAATCTTTTTTTTCATGGATTCTGCTATCTCGGGCAAGTTACAAAATATCTTCATAATCTTGTGATACGATTTCCTAACCAACTAGGTTTATTTTTGAAGAATGAAAAAAATCAGTTTGTTTGTTTTAATCATTCTTTTCACTAATTCAGGTTTTGCACAAAATCGCACCACGGTTTATCCAGAGTATAGTTATTTTTTCAGTGACGAAAAGCCAATTTTTTGGGTAACATCGGATGATCAAAAGAGTCAACTCCTCTCCATTCTTTTGCGAAATGGCAGAATTATTTTTCGCGATAGTATTTCATCAAGCCTTCAGAAATCCTTTTTATTGCTTCCATTGGAAAGAGAGGAGTTTGAAATAATTGGTGACGGTGAAATTGAAGTTCCAATACGAATTTTAATCAATCAGAATATTTCTTATGATACCATTCAAATCAAAACACTACCCCGAAAAGATAATGCAGTGAGGATCCATTTTCCATCAGGATTACTTGAAACGTCGATGGCCACTCAACATCATTTTGTAGGGAATGAGCAAAGGACAAAATTTTTTCCTTTTGGATTTTATGCACGAGAAAGAGATGATTTTGAATGGATTCTACGGACAGAAGCCATGAATGGGTTCAACCTTTATTCTCCCTACCAAGCCATTGAGGATTCAACCATTCAGCGCCGAAAAGCCTACATGGATTTATGCGCAAAGTTGGGTATTCGGGTGAATTACAATCTTCAACAAATATGTCCATTAAAAGAAAGTGATTCGCCAGAAGTTAAGAAGGAAAAGTTGCGTAAATTACAACAGGAAGTAAGGATGTTTAAAGATCATCCAGCGCTTTTGAGTTGGTATGTTAGTGATGAACCCGATGGCCAATTTATCAAACCCAGTGAATTGAGTGAGGCAGTTTCACTGATTCGCAAGCTAGATCCGCATCACCCCATTTCAATGGTGTTTGTAGACCCCAAACCCAGTCTTCCTTATCAGGATTTGCTGGACATTGTGATGACAGATCCTTACCCCATTCCAGGCAATTCAGTTGTTAATGCAGGGGAGTATCTCAAAAAGCTCAAGGAGTATTATCAATTCAAAAAGCATATTTGGATTGTACCACAGGCGTTTGGTGGACAGGAGTTTTGGCAAAGAGAACCAACACCTGAAGAGCTGAGAGCAATGGTTTACCTTGGAGTTATTCACGGTGCAATGGGCTCTCATGCTTTTATTCGCCATGTTGGCCAAAGTTTCCCTAAGAATCCTGCC
>JBEISW010000168.1:0-5202 GCA_040375215.1 Crocinitomicaceae bacterium
GCTGTTTTTATCTGTCCTATGGGTAATACGCCACTATTCAAAAAAGATTTCCAAGCCAATAAAACTTGTTCTTCTGAATAATCCCCACCCAACTCTTCAACAACCTCTTGCGCTTTTTCCTCCTGTTCTTTGGCCTTTTGAACCATTACAGATTGGATAGAAATAACATCCTTGGATTTGACTATTGTCTCTCTCTGTCCGAGTGCAGGCTTTACTCTTGGTAACTCAGGAGAAACATCCACTTTCTGAGCAGACAAAGAGGAGGTACTTGCTTCCACCACCACGGATGATGGAGAGGTTATCGGTTGTGAAGGGGAATAAGCAACGGTCTTGGAGGGCTGAGTTGGCGCGCCGCGAAATGGGATTATCCTATTTTTTTTTTTCGCCTTCCTTCCTATTGGATTGAATGCTACAAATTTTCATGATGGTTAACTCGACGAGAAGCCGCTGGTGTTTGCTGGCCCGATAGTGTATGTCACACTCATTGACCAAATCCATCGCCTCTATCAGGAATCTCAGATCCATCAGAGCAGCCTGCTCCACATACTTTTGCCCTACATTCTCAGAGACTTCTAAAAGAGCAATTGTAGCAGGATCTTTGGAGACCAGCAACCTTCTGAGATGCCCTCCCCAACCTGACACGAAATGATGGGCATCAAACCCTTTGTTCAGAATGGTATTAAAAAGCAACAAAGATTCTGGAATATCCTCTTTGAAAGCTAAATCTGTCAATTTAAAATAGTAATCATAATCCAGTACATTGAGGTTCTCAATGACCAAATCATAAGTTAGGTTTCGTCCACAAAAAGCCACAACCTGATCAAAAATGGACAAAGCGTCACGCATAGCGCCATCCGCCTTCTCTGCTATTACGTGCAGCGCTTCAGGCTCAAAGGTCACACCTTCCTTAACTGCAATGTATGCCAGATGTTCTGTCATATCCGCTACACGAATCCTGTTGAAGTCAAAAATTTGACAGCGGCTAAGTATGGTTGGAATAATCTTGTGTTTCTCTGTGGTTGCCAAAATAAAAATGGCATGGGCTGGAGGTTCTTCCAATGTCTTCAAAAAAGCATTGAATGCACCGGAGCTCAACATGTGAACCTCATCAATGATGTAAATTTTGTATTTACCCACTTGAGGAGGAATGCGCACTGTATCTACAATACCACGAATATCTTCCACTCCATTATTTGAAGCGGCATCTAATTCGAAAACATTAAAACTCAAATCAGTTCCTTCCTCAATAAAGCCATCGTTAACTGCCTTAGCGAAAATCCTAGCACAAGTGGTTTTACCTACACCTCTTGGACCACAGAATAAATATGCCTGCGCGATTTGTTGCGTTGCAATTGCGTTTTGCAATGTCCTGGTGATGGACTTCTGTCCAACTACAGTTTCCCAGGTATCGGGTCTATATTTTCTTGCGGAAACGACAAATGCCTCTGACATAGGGCAAAGATGCAATTGAAATGATGAAAACAAAAATTCTTCTATCCACAGTTTTTACACAACCGCAAACACCCTATTATTGTCAAATGAATAGCAAGAACAAATTGGGTTTAAAAGACGCGGTGATGGTGGGGACAGGATCCATGATAGGATCAGGGATTTTTATTGTTAGCGCTGGCATGACACAACAATTGTACAGTGGACAATGGTTATTGCTGATGTGGCTTCTAACAGGATTCATCACTATCGCAGCTGCTTTGAGCTATGGTGAATTATCTGGGATGTTTCCTAAGGCTGGAGGTCAATATGTTTATTTGAAAGAAGCCTATCATCCCATGATGGGATTCCTTTACGGTTGGAGTTTTTTCACAGTCATTCAAACCGGTACCATTGCTGCTGTGGCTGTGGCTTTCAGCAAATTCAGTGGATATTTTTTTCCTGTTTTTGAAATGCGACCTGAAAATATCATTTTGCAGCTGGGCACTTTTTCACTTTATCCAGCTCAGCTCTTGGGCATCGGCACGCTCATTCTTCTTACAGGATTCAATACCCGCGGGGTTGAAACAGGTAAATGGATTCAAAGCTTATTTACCAGTACCAAGTTGATAGCATTGTTTGGCCTCTTGATCTTAGGATTCATTTTTGGATTCTCAGCCGATACCTGGAACAAAAACTGGGAAATTGGATGGCAATGGCAAAGCTTCAGTAACACTGGTGTTTTGACTGGATTGGCTTTTAGTGGATTCATTGGAGCAATGGCAAGTGCATTGGTGGGATCTATCTTTAGCAGTGATGCATGGAACAGTATCACGTTCATTGCAGGTGATATGATTTCACCTGAAAAGAACATTGGTCGTGCCCTATTGCTGAGCACGCTCATCGTCACCATCATTTATGTTCTAATGAATGTTATGTACTTGGGAACTTTGCCGCTGCAGGAAATTGCTTTAGCACCGCAAGAGCGAGTGGGTGTATCAGCTGCCAACGAAATTTTTGGTCATACTGGAACTTACATTATTGCAGCCTTGATTATGGTCTCCACATTTGGCTGCAACAATGGTTTAATTTTCAGCGGAGCTCGTGTATACCAGACCATGGCCAATGACGGCCTTTTTTTCAAACAGGCAGCCAAAGTAAATACCAACGGAGTGCCTGCTTGGGCCTTGTGGGCGCAATGCATCTGGGCTTCTGTTTTGTGTTTGAGTGGTAAATATGGAGATCTGCTCAACTACGTCGTTTTCACTGTGATGCTCTTTTATATCTTAACCATTGCAGGTGTCATCATTTTGAGAATTAAAAGACCAGAGATAGCAAGAACCTACAAAACACCTATGTATCCATTTCTACCGATAACATACATCCTTTTGGCTTCCCTGTTCTGTGTTGGCTTATTGATTTATCAACCCAACTATACATGGCCTGGTCTGATCATTGTCATTATGGGAATTCCAGTTTATTTTTTCTTTCAACTAAAACAATCTCAAAAATAATAGGGTGTGCCAAAGACACACCCTAATCCATTTTGAAGATGTTGTAAATTAATTTCCTCTAAAATCAGCGATCAACTGTCGCACATGTGAGCGGTGGGCTTTGGTTAAGGCGTCACCCGAAGCAGACTTCATCATGTTATCAATATTATTCAAGGTCTGATTGATCATCCCTTGTGCCACATTATCATAACTGGACTTGGGTTCCAAAGCCTTGATCAAACGTTCAGTATACTCCACTTGCAAGTTCTGACGGAAAGTATTGACATTCCCTGTTAGATCAGATGCAAATATGGCCGATGTCAAATCATTCATGTAAACATCAATGGAGTATTTGTTGCCATACAAAGCAACATCAGAAAAGCGTTCTAGCACATTGGGATGAAGCAAGTGAGATAATGTTCCGCGTTGAATGGATAAAACACGTGCATGAATATTGGGATCATCATTATCCGAGAAATGCGAAAAACCCCGACGTTGTTTCAACAAATGGGCATATACACCACTCCACTGATCAAATGCATTAGGAGCAAAAGCGTATTTCGTGAGTGCGGTCATTGCTTCCTTTTGCTTCTCCAAACTCACTGGAGTTAATGGTTGGATTGCACCGGTTTGACCTTTGAAACCTCTGTTATAGTGAACACCCGCCATCTGACGTGTCATGATAGAAACTTGTGTAGCGTATTCTCCGGCTACCGTTCCGAAGGCTTGTACCAACTCTTGATAGCTTTCATTGTCTTGAATCAATTTATCCTTGAGCTTTGGCATCAAGACATTAACCATATCACAACGTTCTGCGGCATATGCCACGGGATCACTACTCAAATCAAATATATTGACATCAGGATCAATCCCTCTGCCAGGACTACGCATGTCATCTGCATCATTGCCATAAGCCAATTGATGTTCCGTACTTCTGTCCGTAATTTTCTTCAAGCGTGCCTGTTCTTTATTAGGGTCCGTCAATGACGGTGAATATCCATACTCGATAACCCAAAAATCATAAGGGCCGATATTCTCATCGCAATATGCCGCTTGCTCTTTTTCATTCAATTGATAATTAAAAGCCGGATACTCCATGATGCTGTTGGCCAATCCTTCTTTTTTAATCTTTTCAACGTTCTTGATGTCCTTAAAGGATTGCAAAGTACTTGCGCGCATGTTGTGTGTAAGTCCTAAGGTATGTCCAACTTCATGCAAAATCAAACGATACATCAATTGTCTTGCAACCTCTTTTTTCATGGCGTCACCCATTCCAAATGCATCGGCAATGGTGCTTCCCAATGCCATTTGGTGATTGCTCATTCCATTGGCTGCGCACAAAAATGGATTTCTGTTATTTGGGCCAAAAGAATTCTCTGAAAATCCATCACCTTTAAAAAATTTCTCTGCATTGACACGATTAATGATAGCTACCAATTCCAACATAATATCAGCACCTAGAATTTCCCCTGTTCGTGGATCCACAAAAGAAGGTCCATAACCACCAAAAGGTGGAGCTGGTGTTGAGGTCCATCTCAATACGTTGTATCTAATGTCACCTGCATCCCATGTTGCATCATCTGGTTGCTCCAAACAAACCACAGCATTTTTAAAGCCAGCTTTCTCAAATGCTGCATTCCAACGCTCACAGGCTTCTTTGATAATGGGTCGCCACTCAATTGGAGTTGTATTTTCTATCCAATAAGTTATTGGTTTGACAGGCTCTGAAATAGCTAAACTTGGATCTTTCTTTTCCAATCTCCATTTGTGAATTACATCGCGATAATTGATGGTTTCATAAGATGTCATGTCGTCTACCTGAGTAGAAAAGTATCCCACACGTGGATCATCCACTCTAGGTTGGAATCCTGGGGATGGAAGGCTAAGCAAACTGTGTTGATAATGAATGGACACATTGCGTGAATCAGCCAGGGCTTCAGAATTTATTTTTGGGCTACTATTCTCATAAACATACTCAACTTTAATCTCCGTATTTTCCGGGTAAGAATTGATTTTTGTAATATGGGTTTTAGAAGATGATAAATTCCCTACAACAGAACGTGAGCCCGGGTCGGATGGAAATTTTACCACTTGCATTTTCTCTGACAAGAAAAGTGCATCACCATCAATCAGATATTTACTCTTGTCTTTGCTTGTGGCTTCAATTTTCTCAGCACATAAAATGGGATCATTGATATTGGCTTTATTGGCCTTACTCAATGGACTCTCGGGATCATAATAATAATTGGTATTCTGCTGAACGATAGCCATTTTATCATAC
>JBEISW010000267.1:0-3204 GCA_040375215.1 Crocinitomicaceae bacterium
ACAGACGAAGAGCAAAAGAATGGCGTTGAGAATCCGTTTGGTCCAGAAGCCAAAGATTTGGATATCCTAAAGGCCATCAAAGAGGCGCAGAGCTCTTTCAATGATTTGCGTTCACAAATTGAATCTGAAATTCAGTAATGATTCGTCCAAGAAGAAATAGGAAGTCGGAGGCTATCCGCTCCATGGTAAGGGAAACAAGTGTTTCCCTTTCTTCATTTATCTATCCTTTGTTTGTCTTTGAAGGCAACGGACCAAAAATTCCCATCGCATCAATGCCGGGTATTTTTCGTTGGTCGGCTGATGAGGTTTTGAAGGAAATTGAGGAGTGTGTTCAATTGGGAATAAATGCTTTTGTTTTGTTTCCTGTTTTTCCTGAAAGCCAGAAAGACAAGTTGGCGACCAAGAGTTTTTCAGATGATAACTTTTACCTCCATTTGATAGCCAAGATCAAACATCACTTTCCTCAAGTGGCGTTAATGAGTGATGTGGCCATGGACCCATACAGTTCGGATGGCCACGATGGTTTGGTAATAGAAGGTGAAATTGTCAATGACGAGACCCTGCCCATTTTGGCCAACATGTCCGTAGCGCAAGCGCAAGCAGGAATTGACATCGTCGGTCCTTCTGATATGATGGATGGAAGAGTCGGATTTATTCGGGATGCCCTGGACCAAGCTGGATATGAAGAAGTGTCCATCATGTCCTACACAGCCAAGTATGCAAGTGCATGTTATGGGCCATTCCGAGAGGCCTTGGATTCTGCTCCACGTAGTGGAGATAAGAAGACCTATCAAATGGATCCTGCCAATCGTTTGGAGGCATTGCGTGAATTGTCTTTGGACCTCAATGAAGGAGCGGATATGGTCATGGTGAAACCAGCTACGTTGTATTTGGATATCATACGCGAAATCAAAGACCATTCGGATGTTCCGGTAGCGGCATACAATGTAAGCGGCGAGTACGCGATGGTAAAGGCTGCTGCGCAGCAGGGGTGGTTGGACAATGACTGTATGATGCATGAGATGTTGTTGAGCATCAGTCGCGCCGGTGCTGATATTATTTTGACTTATTTCGCCAAAGAATACGCGCAGAAGTTCAAGTAGTCATGGTTGTCTTAGAAGTCAATCCTTGTGCATTGGGTAAGACCCATCAGTGCAAACAGTTGATTCGTATTTTACCATCCCTGCAATCCATAGGAGTAGATGTCATTTATCTCATGCCTTTTTTCAAGAAGGGAAAGGTTAGGGCGGTTGGATCTCCCTATTGCATCGCGAATTTTAACGCATTGGAGGAGGCCTGGGGTACAATGGAAGATTGGAATGCCCTGCGCAATGCAGTTCAAGAAAATGGGATGGCACTTTGGATGGACTGGGTAATGAACCATACCGCTTGGGATCATGCTTGGTCAAAAGAGAGAACAGAATATTATTCACAAAACGAATTAGGGCAATTTCATCATCCTAAAGGAACAAATTGGACAGATGTGGTGCAATTGAATCACAACTATCCAGAGGTCTTGGAATACTTTGAGGCAAAGGCGAAACATTGGATGGAGCTTGGCGTAACCGGATTTAGAATAGATGCCAGTTATTTGATGCCACGTGATTATTTGAACCAATGGATCGCAAGGGTGAAGGAGTTGTCTTTCAATACAAAGGTGATATTGGACCGTTGGGATATTTTGGAGCAATGTTCACAAGCCGATGGGGTGATGACAAAGGATAAACCGAGAGAATTAACATCTGCCAATGATGAGCGTTTTTGGAAGCTGATTTACGGTCATGATGAGGCGGCTTTCGGTTCACTTTTTTCGGAGCAGTATCCAAACGGGTGGTCGCTGCATGCAGTCAAAGAACGGCACAAGAACATTGTCTTGGGTTCAGGACAATGGAGCCCCAACCAATCAGTATCATTCTTTGAGTCATGCCATTGGGATCAACAATCTTTTGATGATTGGTTGCAGCAAATGCGCGGTCAAGGGTAGGTCATTCCGACTTATATTTGGTCCCTATGTCAGTATCAGATTTTATTGCCCCATTTCAAAGCGTCGCTGGAATCATCGACTTGTTTACGTTGATTTTGATGGAGATTGTTTTGGGAATCGACAACATTATTTTCATTGCCATCATTTGCGGGCAGATACCCAACAAGAAAGATGCAGCGCGTGCGCGTTTCTTTGGATTGGCATTGGCATTGGTAGTTCGCATCATATTGTTATCAACGATATCTTTCATTGCCCACATGGTGACACCATTGTTTCATTTGGGATCATTTGGCATTACCGGAAGGGGATTGATTTTGTTCAGTGGAGGGGTGTTTTTGTTGGTCAAGACCACCAATGAAATTTACCACAAGTTCAAGGAGGCTGATCATGAAGAGAAGCCCAATTCGCGCCAGCTGACCTGGGTTCAAGCCATCTTGCAGATTACGTTGATTGATATCGTATTCTCATTTGACAGCATCATAACAGCCGTTGGTTTATCCAACAACGTGCCCATCATGGTCATGGCGGTCGTAGTAGCGATGGTGGTGATGTTGTTGTTTGCGCCCTATGTGAGTGAGTTCATTGAGAAGTATCCAACGTTAAAAATGTTGGCCTTGGCCTTCTTGGTTGTCATTGGATTGATCCTCTTCTTAGAAGCCTTGGAAGACGCACACATCTTGCATTTGCCCGATGGGGTGGACATCAAGACCTACGCATACATCGCCCTGGCCTTTAGCTTGAGTGTTGAGATGCTCAATATCCGCATGCACAATGTGAAGCAGAGAAGGGATAGTAGGAAGGCGGAGTAGGGGTTTGTGTTGTGGTGTTTGGGAAGGGATTTAATTTGTATTTTTGATCTATGCAATTGACTCAAGAAGGATTAAAGGCCATCAACTCCTATTTTAAAACATGTCCTGTTTTAAAGGCTTATCTTTTTGGCTCATATTCCCGAATGGAGGCAGATACCAATAGTGATATCGATATACTCGTGGATTTGGATTATTCAGAAACCATAGGGATGAAATTTATCCAAATGAAAATTGATTTGGAGAAAATGCTTCATAGAAAGGTTGATTTGGTTTCATCCAAAGGAATTTCTCCTCACATCAAATTGATTGTAGAGCGTGAAAAGCAATTGATTTATGCGCGGTAAATTGGGAGATAAGATACGATTGCAACACATCATCACTTGTCCCCTCATCCCTTTGATTCTGGCGCCT
>JBEISW010000372.1:0-1605 GCA_040375215.1 Crocinitomicaceae bacterium
CGCATTGTGCAAACTCAATCCCATCGATACAGATAGGAACATCGGAAAATCCATAACAAACTTTCCAAATTTCTGGAAGAATGGGGCAGGGGGTCTACTCACCCAGTAAAAGTAGGCTAGTATAAAGAAGCTCGCCAAGAAGGCTGTAGCAGCAATGAACAAATTCTGAATCAATTGATTTTCTTCAAACTCATTCTTGATAATCAACATGGGTAAACTCAACAAAGAGCATCCAAGGATAGACAAGAAAACAACAGAGTTTAATAAGTGAAAAGCTCCATGAACTTTTGTTCCGAAAGAAATATTTTTAGATTTCACCACCTTACCCATGTTCTTCATGGTGCATTCTGCGGCACCTTTGGTCCAACGGAACTGCTGTGCTTTCAATGCATTCATCTCAGCAGGTAACTCTGCTGGTGAACCAATCTCAGGCAAATAAACAAACTCCCATCCTTTCAATTGCGCACGGTAACTCAAATCCAAATCCTCAGTGATGGTATCGCTTTCCCACCCACCGGCATCTGCAATGGTTGACTTTCTCCAAACACCTGCCGTTCCATTGAAGTTGATAAAATGATGGTCCATATTGCGACCCATTTGCTCAACGGTAAAATGGGCATCCAAACCAAAAGCTTGTAAACGGGTTAAGAGAGAGTAATCTTCATTCAAATGTTCCCAGCGGGTCTGAACTACACCCACTTTGTCATGCAAATAAAAGAAGGGGATGGTCTGTCTCAAGAAATCAACTCTGGGTACAAAATCGGCATCAAAAATGGCAACAAATTCACCTTTGCAAAATTCTAATCCGTAGGCCAATGCTCCTGCCTTGAAACCGGTATTCTTCTCTCTCTTAATTTGAGTAATGTCGATACCTTTGGCTCTCCATTCCTCCACCTTTTTTCTTCCCACTTCCAAGGATTCATCCGTGCTATCGTCCAACAACTGAATTTCCAATTTGTCTTTGGGATAATCAAAAGCACATACAGCGTCAATCAATCGTTCTATCACATACAACTCATTGTAAACGGGCAACTGAATGGTAACATAAGGCCATTTATCCCCGGCAATTTCAGGTTTCTTGAGTTTGCGCTTATAGCTTCTGGTAAATTGTATGGCCAAATTCAATTGAACCAAACTGTACAAAAAAATGAAAATCAAACAAACCCCATAAAGGGCAATGGCGGCATAAGCTAAGTTTTCCAAGCGATCAAAATTAAAGTTAAAGGACAAATTTAATTCAATTTCGCTCTCTTCTGATGAATTCTTTTGGCTATCCGATTCAATAAATCGATGTGCTGTTCATCATGTGTATGAATAGGGATTGCTTATGATAAATGCTACTCTCCAGAACCCACAATCCCCATTTTCAGTGCATAGCTCAAGAGCTGTGAGGAGCGGGTGCAATTGGTTTTTTTCATGATGTGTTCTTTGTGCTTTTTAACTGTACTCGGGGAAATGTGGAGTTGGACGCCAATGTCATCATGACTCCAACCCAAAGCGAGATACCGTAAGATGATGGTTTCTTGATTGGACAATAATTTGGTTGATCGTTTTCCTTGAATGAAGGCATTCATCTTCTCAGGGGTGACCAGTTGATTGTAAAAC
>JBEISW010000313.1:0-2671 GCA_040375215.1 Crocinitomicaceae bacterium
AAATGAAATGGTTTTATTGTCTAACAATTTAGAATACAAAATTGATGGATGTGTTGAGTCCAAATCCCCTCAAATTCCTTTGGTAACTGAATGGGATCAAATAGTTGACTTTAGTATCCCACAAGATGTACTTGTTCTTGAATAGCTCTAAACCAACTGAAGGGGATACGTAAAAGATGTCTTGTGAACGAACCTCATTGCTAGCAGCAATATAACCTACGGTGTAGCCTGAATAAAGATTGCCAAATTTGTTGGAACCTCTTCCAAAGTGACGCGAGTAGAAATCTTGTCCAAAATTCATCACAAACAACTCAGAAAAAATGGTAGAATCTCCCGCGGGTTTCTGAGTGGATTGGTAAACCCCTACTGAAGCGTAACTCTTCCCCTTGGTGAACAGGTATTTTAAAAAGTATCCCTGATAATAGGCTGAAGAAACAGTGTCATTTGGATTTTCAATTTTAAGGTAGCTGTATTCAGCTCCAGGCATATTGACGAAGGTAACTCGACTCTCCACGGGGCTCGTCATTTCTTCCATAATGGTGATAGTAATTCGATAAGGCAGGGCATTCTTTTCCAAAACCGTTCTTCTTTTTTTTAAATTGAAAATTCTGTCTTCTAAGCCTTGCTTTTCTCTCCACAAAGATTCGTATTGTGCCGACTTCATTTCGTGCTGCTGTAAAATTTGCTCGAATGAATTTTTTTTCTGAGTTAGAAACTCAATCTCTAATTCAATTTCATCCAGTTCTGATTGATAGCCTGTGGTGTTGATGTCATCATTGCTGATGTAACCCCAAGAATTCATTAGAGATCGCATTTGAACGTATACTTCTTTGTTGGCATCAAAGGTGGCCGTAATGCTGGTCTTGGATTCATCTTGTGAATTGATATTGATATTATTCTCTGCAATAAATTTCCTGAATGACGTTTTGCTAGTTGTATAGTCAAGGGTAATAATGGTGATGTTAACATTGGATCCTGTTAGTGTTGTCTTTTGAGACATCATAAAAATGCTTTGAATGATGAGTATGGAAAGTAGAATGGCTTTTTTCATTGTCAACTATTTATTCAGCTAAAATACGATTATTGGAGGATTGCCCTATATTCGCATCGCATTTGGTTCTTGTTGAAGAACAAGACGAAGAGGGAATGGAGTGAAAGACTCCAACTGTACCCGCAGCTGTAAACCTCCCTTAAACAAGGAAGTTCAATATCTAAGGCCACTGAGAAATTGGGAAGGCCTATTGAATGAAGGGGTGAAGTCAGAAGACCTGCCAAGTGTGTTAATTTTTCAACAAGCCCGGGAAAAGGCTTGAAGAAGATATGAAGCATTGGCTCGCATGCATATTGTTTTTGGGAACTTTTTGTTCCACTGTCGAATTGCTTGCAATCGGAGATGAGGATTCTTTGCCTCGGTATTATTTTAATATTCCGCTGGAGAAGATTGAAGTGCGATACATTCAGCCTTTTCATCGTTTGAGTGGAGCAATGGATTCTATGTTTTTCATATTGAACAAGAGCATGGATTTGGGACGCGCGCTTTCCAAAAATGGTGTAGTGAATGTTTATCAATACGGTCCTCAGGGCACTGCTTGTTTGGTGCGTATGAACGGATTGAGTCCAGATCATACTCAATTGTCATGGAAGGGAGCTTCTCTCAATTCTCTAACACTGGGTCAAACGGATTTTTCGTTGGTCCCTGCCTATTTTTTCGATCAACTTTCCATCGGGTCATCCAAGTCCACCGATAATGGTGGTTACGCTGGCTTCGGTGGAAATATCAATCTCAATCAATACCAAAGTGAACAGTCCCCCTTGGTCAGCTTTTGGATGGATATGAATTCTCTTCGCAATCACTCGAGTGGTGGTGAAATAAATCAGCATAAAGTTTTAGATGAAAATAAGAAATGGTTCAATCAATTGAAATGGATTCAAGGTCATTTTCTCAATGAATTTTCGTATCAGTGGAGGGATTTGTTGGGTTCAAGAGACATAGAGCAATCCAATAATGATGTCTCTCAATACGGTTTGTTGTATAAGACAAATTTTGATTTGGGACAAAATCACTTATCAGGTCAATATTGGTTAGTGCGGCGCAATGCAGAACTTCCCAATACAATGGGACAAGATGGCAAGTATTTGCAAGAGCAAGACGATGAGATTCACAGGTGGCAAGTAGGATTGGAACACAAAACCAAAAGAGAAAAGATTCTTCGCAATTGGGCAGTGAATTATGTCGGAACGGCGGATAATCAGCAATATCGTGTGAATTATCAATTTGAAGGTGTCAATGGTTGGAGTGAGAGCAGCACTATTATTCAACAACATTGGTTCTCAGGTTTGCTTCAATATCGTTTCAGAAGATATTGGCAGAACGTAAAAGCTAATCACAGGATGGTAAGGGTGGGATATAATTTGAATCCCCCAATTCATCAGCAGATTCCTCAATTGTTATCCGAGTCAAGATGGCTAGGAGAGAGATGGAATTTTTATTTGGTGGCGGACAGGCAATACTGGGGAAAGCGTACCAACGATCAGCATGAAGCCACCATTGAGTGGGTGAAGGGAAATACCAATCCCAATTTACAGAAGTATTATTTACGATTACAAATGGCTGTTTTTATGCATCAACGCATGCCAGACTTTAATGAATTGCACTGGCCTGGATCTGGTA
>JBEISW010000231.1:0-3780 GCA_040375215.1 Crocinitomicaceae bacterium
AAATATGATTGGCGCCGTTCTCTGGGGAATCAAAGAAGGTTATATCAACAATCACTTTGAGTAATTAATCTCTAACGATCCAGCGAAAATTAGATCGAAAAACGCTGTTCCCATAACTCACTAAATAAATTCCTGGCTTGGGTACCTGCCCATGTATTCTGATACGTCCACCCTCCTGGACTGCCGAAATCCCCTTGATATCTTTCCCATTGGCATCAGATACAACTATCCACCAATCATTTCCCAAATAAGTTTCCAACTCGATAAAAACATCCTGCCCTGGAAGAGATGGATTGGGAAACAACTGATGACTCTGTGTTCCGAGATTAATTCCAGCGTTGAACAGAACTGATTCATCTGTTTTATCTTGAGCATGCGCAGTCGTCAATGCATACAGCGATAAAAATAAAATCAATAAGGTGTTTCTCATGGGTTAAAAATCTATCAACATGTTGAAATCTGCCTCAGTAATTTCACGGACTTCAATATATCTTTGAGAGATATGATTTCAAGAAGCACCATTGACCTAATTTATCAAGCCGCATTGATTGAGGATGTTGTCGGTGAGTTTGTGGCTTTAAAGAAATCAGGAAAATCATACAAGGGCCTTTCACCCTTCAGCAGTGAAAGAACTCCGTCTTTTTATGTAGTGCCAACCAAAGGAATCTACAAGGATTTCTCCTCCGGAAAAGGTGGAAATGTTGTGGATTTTTTAATGCAACATCAAAAGCTCACCTATCCAGAAGCATTGCGTTGGTTGGCGCAGAAATACAACATTCCCATTGAGGAGACAGAAGACAGTGAGCAACAAAAAGAAGAAAAATCAGAGCGTGAGCAACTTTCACGCGTTGTAGAATATGCCAATACCTGGTTTCAAGGCCAATTGCATGAAACCGAAACGGGACAAAACATTGGTTTGTCCTACTTTGAACAGAGAGGTTTTAGAAATGATACCCTGACCAAGTTTCAACTGGGCTTTGCCCCTGCAGGGTGGGAAAATCTCAAGAAAGCAGCTTTGTCTGCTGGCTACAACGCCCAATATCTTGTCAAAGCAGGACTTCTCAAAGAAAAAGAAAATGAGAATGCGGATCAAGAAGTTGAAAACCACGAACCCAACAGAACCTATGACGCATTCAGAGACAGGGTCATGTTCCCCATTCACTCTGAGTCCGGTAAAGTTATTGCCTTTGCTGGTAGGACGCTGCAAGCTGATTTAAAAGGCGCCAAATACATCAATAGCCCCGAGAGTGAATTGTTCCACAAGAGCGACATTCTTTACGGCATGCATTTGGCCAAAAACACCATCGTTAAAGAAAACGTCTGTTATTTGGTAGAGGGCTATACCGATGTGATTTCGATGCAACAAGCGGGCGTATCCAATGTTGTTGCATCATGCGGTACAAGCTTAACGGAAGGTCACATTAAAAAAATCATCCGATACACCAAGAACATTACTGTATTATTTGACGGCGATGCTGCCGGAATCAAAGCCAGCTTGAGAAGCATTGAGATGATTCTCAAACAAGGAATGAACGTTCGCGTGGTGCTTTTCCCAGATGGTGATGATCCAGACAGCTTTGCTAGAAAACACGACAGTGATTACATCCAAGATTTCCTCACCAAAAACGCCACTGATTTTGTTCGATTCAAAACCAATCTCCTCCTTGAGGAAGCTGGAAAGGATCCTTTGAAAAGGGCCGAACTCATTAAAGATATTATTCTTTCCATTTCCATCATTCCTGATGTTATTCAAAGAGAAGTTTATATCCAAGAGTGCAGCCAATTGCTCAATGTCTCGCAAGAAAGTTTGATCCTTCAACTCAATCAAACTTTAAGAAAACAAAAAGTTCCGGCAGCTGATCTCGCTCAAGTTCAACAAGCAGATCCCATCATCAATCATGATCAAGGCAACACCATCCCCATTCCAGAATTCTACACCTACTTTCAAGAAAGGGATATTGTGCGTTTATTACTCACTTATGGCGATTACGAAATACAAATCAATGTTGTCAATGAAGACAACGAAGAAATTCAAACAGGTGTTTCACTTGCAGAATTTGTAATGACCAATATTGATCAAGATCAATTGCAATTTGAAGAACCCCGTTATCGTGAAATATATCGCCAGTACACCCAATTCATACAAGAACTAACCTACCCTGAACTAAAACATTTCACCTTTCACGACAACAACGAAATCAGTCAATCTGTAACTGATTTAATTGCATCCAAATACGAAATCAGCAAAAATTGGGCAGCGCATCATATCTACATTGAAACGGAAGAAAAGAACCTACGGAAAGCGGCATTGGACGCTGTAAACCGTCTCAAACTGGCCAAAATCAAGAAGCTTCAAGATGAAATTGTACAGCAGATTCAGGAACAAATAGAACACACAGATATTACAGACCAGTTGCTTTCCGATAAAATCAAATTAGAAATGGCAAAGGCCAAATTAGCTGAATACTTCGGTTCTGTTATTCTTTAACAGGGGCTATTCTCAATAACCAGTTCCCGTTGTTCTTTACTACCACAACACCTACTAATCTGGGATAAACCAATTTACTCAACAGAAATTGACTTAACCCAGGAAATTGATTTACATCTCCTTGAAAAATAGCGTATCTGCTATCTGCATATCCACTAAAATCAGATTTCCATAAGGTGCGCGCTGTGTCATCAACAGCTTTGTGAATGGACAAGCTATCATCAGAAACAAAAATCCTTCCTTGTCGCTTGGACATGTATTTTGGTACGATAGGAAACATTGACTCTGCAAGTGTTGGCATCCAATCAGGGTGCTTAACTGCAATCACCTTGGAAGATGTATCCTTTAAAAAAGAAGACATTGCTTTGAAAGGATTCTTGATATAATATTGACTGGCCACCCAATGTGTTACATCATACGATTGATACTTCCATTGGTCACTTTGCCAACTAACCCATGATTCCAAAACATTGCATTGGCACAAAGTATCTAATGAAAAAACGCGCTTCTTCATTTCATTTCTTGACAACAAAGCAATTGAGTTAGAAGCCAACCAAACTGTACTAACTGCGCTTCCCTGCAGTGAATCCCCCATTTGCACGGATTGATTACTTGAAAGCCATTTGAAATCTTCCACAAAACCAACCCATTCACCTTTGTTGTAATCCAATGCAATTTTAGATTCGGAGGAAACACCAACAAAACAGAATGGAGTATTGCTATCACACTTAGCAATGAGACTTCTCCAAACAGCTTTGTTCTCCTCACCCATCAATGTCCAAGTTTCCGTATTTATAGAATGGCTGCTCCATACCAAGCATCCCTCCCATTGGATCAAGTTAGGAATCCCTGAACAAAGGCGATTCAATTGATCATCACTCCAGCGATCCGGTATCGGCAAATACAGATTCCATGAACCTTCCTTCACGTGCACCCAATATGCACATTGTCCATTCATCAACTCAGAAACGATTGAATTCTCCTTCTTCCATTTCATCCATAAATTCCAATCAGCATACAGCTCGTTACGCAATGGCAAACTATCTTGACTCAAATAATTCAAAAAAACAGCTCCATCATTGACCCTGACAATTCCATCTGTCACGTCAGTCATAAACTCCATTGGATCAGATGTGGAACGAAGGTGCTTTTTAAAAACCCAAACATAGTAACTGCAAGTTCCTAGAATCAGAATAACAAATATCAATCTAAACAAAACCTTCCTTTGCATGATATAAAACTAGTAGTTTACTCACACAAGATTGGACTGTAATCAAGGACTATTAAACACC
>JBEISW010000323.1:0-2517 GCA_040375215.1 Crocinitomicaceae bacterium
AGTGATGAATTACCTGATCCCAATAGCATTATGTTGACAGATGGAAGCAACTATAAGAAATCTGCTTATGGCACTATATCTTATATTCCAGCAACTTTTGGAGCCGTGGTAGCTTCTGTGGCCATCAGGGATTTGATGAAGATTTAATCATTTGCCACTTTTGTCCCAAGTGCTTTGTAAAACTAGAATGGCCAGAAGAAAACAAAATAATGGAATTAACATGAGTGGAGCCCATGTTGGATTTTCGATAATGTTTTCATGATAACCAATCATGGAACCAACCAATCCAACAGTAAAAATGAATAGTCCAATTCTTCGGCGGAGTGGGAGATTTTTCTTTTTTCGATTGGTCATTGAAGTATATATGCGTTTTTAATTAAAGTATAACTTTGCAATATTAGTGGTTTTTTAATACAAAACTTAGATAACCTTCATTTTTGTAGAAATTGTTTATTATTAGTTTTTTTGGTGATAGAAATACTCCTTTTGGAGTAGTTTATATTTGTTCAATGCTTCGAATATTGTGTGTTTGTTTAGGGAATATTTGTCGTTCACCAATGGCTGAGGGCGTGCTGCGTAAAGTATCTATTGAGAACGGAATGGAATGGAGAATAGATAGCGCAGGCACTTCTGGTTATCATATAGGTGATTCGCCAGATTCTCGATCAATTGCGATAGCTCGTCAAAATGAATTGGATATTTCAGGACAGCGTGCTAGGAAGTTTTCCCTCGATGATTTCGAAAAATTTGATTGGATTTTGGTGATGGATCATGATAATAAGAGAGATGTTTTAGCAATTGCCCCTAATGATTCAGCTGCTCAGAAAGTAAGGTTGTTTAGGCATGATCAATTGGATGTTCAAGATCCTTATTATGGTGGTGAACGCGATTTTAAGTTAATGTACGATGTGTTATTGAAGCATGCCCTTCAATGGGTTAAAGCAATAGATTCAAAGTAAAGAGTATCTGTTATATTTGAAAAATGCAAGTTTGTGTATACTGTGCCTCGAGTGGCCAAATAAATCCTATATATTTTGAAGCAACCAGTCATTTGGCAAGATTGCTTGTAGAGCAAAATTTTCAGGTTGTCTTCGGTGGTGGAAGTTCAGGTCTCATGGGGCAGTTGGCTGATAGCGTATTAGCCAATGGCGGTCAGATTAGAGGGATTATGCCACAATTCATGAATGAAGTGGAGTGGGGGCACAAAGGAGTTTCGGATTTCATTTATACCCAAACAATGCATGAACGCAAAGCAAAATTTTTGGAAGGTACAGATGCCATCATTGCATTGCCCGGGGGACCTGGAACATTCGAGGAATTATTTGAAGCCATTACGTTGAAAAAATTGGGACAAATTTCGACGCCAATTGTTGTGTTAAATACCAATGGCTATTACAATGCATTTGCTTTGTTGATGAAGCAAGCAACAGAGGAGAAATTCATGACTGATGATGGCGATCGTATCTGGAAGATGGTCGACAATCCGGATGAGGTTATTCCATGTATCCATAGTTTTGAAACCAAGAAAATTGAATTGAAACAGGCGGGAACGCTCCGTTAGTTGTTTTCTATTGGTAGAACAATGCTGAAGGTAGAACCTACATTTGTTTCAGAATCAACTTGAATTTGACCGTCTAATTGGTCAACCCACTTCTTGATCATGGCCAATCCCAGACCATGTCCTTTTTTTCCAAATCGATCTTTGGCAACCAATGTCTTAAAGGGTTCGAAAATTGAAAGTAAATTTTCCTTGGGTATACCATCTCCGTTGTCTTTTATGGACAATATATAATTGTTGTCTTTGGCAACAATTGAGCAGTGAATTTGTACTTTATCTTTGCTGTTGTACTTTATGCCATTTTGTACAATGTTCAAAATCATCTGACACCAAAGCGTGAAGTGACCAAAAATTTCTATAAGATCTGAATCAAAAGTCAACTCCGTATTTGCAGGGCATTCAAGCAGCTGAGTAACTTCATTCCAACATTGTTGAGGCGCAAAGGCACTGAAATCATTTCTCATTTGACCAATGTCCTTGCTGTAACTCAAAATACTATTCACCAACGATTGCAATTGAGACGCGGAACTGGATATCATTTTCAAGTACTGAACATTCTCTTCGGAAAAGCTACCATTATTTTGAATCAAGAGATGATCGGCTAGCATAGAAAGTTTGTTGAGCGGCGCCTTGATATCATGAGCTGCTACTGCTGCAAATTGGTTCAGGAATAGATTCTTTTCTTCAAGAATAATTTTGTTTCTACGGAGCTCTAAAAGTTGCAATACCTGATTGGATAATGCCTTGAGTGCATTGATTTGAGCAGAATTGAGTTCCCTGGGTTGATTGTCAATAACACACAATGTACCTAATGCCATTCCATCCTCAGTAACAATGGGTACGCCTGTGTAAAATACGACATGAGGATCACCAATCACCAAGGGATTGTCTTTGAATCGATCATCTTGTCTAGAATCGTTTACAGTAAAAACGGCATCGGGATAATTGATAGCATGAGC
>JBEISW010000042.1:0-11301 GCA_040375215.1 Crocinitomicaceae bacterium
AGTGTTGTCTTCTGTTTCCTTTATAACCAAAATCAATGTCTTGCTGTTCATATAGATTGGATGGATAAAGATTCAATTGAATGGTCATTTTTGGGAAACGCTTGTTAAAAAGCATTGATAGCTGGTGGGAAGAATAGAAGTCTTCACATTCTAGAAATCCGTTTTGCCAAACATCAGATTTCTCTAGGTCTCGCGTCCATTTTAAACCAAGTGAATCTACAAAAAATTGAAATATTTTTTCAGTAGAATCGTTTTGTTCAATACGTCGAATGATCTGATAAAGGAAAGGTGCTGTTGCTTTGTCATCAAACCCCAATAACTCACCTTTCCATTCATCCGGCAAATAGCTCAATCCTCTCTTGGACTCATTGATCATCCAGTGTAAACTATCATGGCCCAAAAAGTTTCTTCCGCTTCTCGCTATGCTATACTTGATGAGTTCTTCCAGTTTTCGCTCCTCCAGATTAGACAATGGTCTTGACTTCCTTTTTGACTCACCCAAACAATCTCCCATGCGCAATCCATTTTCATAGTTGCATTGTACAAGCACCTTACCCGTGCTGTCAAAGCTTTGATACAATCCATCCAAATTAAAATTGACCTTTCGAGTCATCAATTTTTTAAAACCATTGTGAAAATAGTACTGCTCTACAGTGGTGTCTTTTGTTCGATCGCTTTGACTTTGGAGATTGCCATTGGGATAATAATTCTCAAAATGATAACGCACATATTCCAACATCGTAGTTGACTCAGACAACATTTTTAGCTTTCCATTTTCATACTGCTCTTTCTGCATCTGGTAATGAATACCATTGATATTGATTTTCTGCAAAACACCATTGGGATAATAACTGATGTAGGCTGTGTCCTTGCGGCCATTTAACTGCGTAAAATACTTGAGATGACCATCCGTATACCATTCCTTTCGATACTCTGCCCATTGGGGATTAGGACCATTCATAAAAGATTCTTCAAACACCAATACGCCATTGTCTGTCCATTTTCTGTGAAATCCTTGGCCATTGGACTTGATCCACTTCTCCTCCACCAACTGTCCATTTGTATTGTAAAACAACTGATGAGGAGTGAAGCAATTGTACACATCGACATCATAAAATGACTCCTCAGACGTGAGGCCATTTGTATGATAGGATCGCCAGGTACCAATTGGAGTTCCGTTGTCAAATTGTTTCACCCCAGACAATTTCCCATTCAAATGAAGGTAATTCCAAATACCGTCTTCACGTCCTTCCTTGTACTGACCCTTGACTAATAATTGACCTTGCTCATTCCAAACTTCATAGAGTCCATCCCATGAGAATTGTCCATCGTAAGATGAATAATGATCTGTGATAACCAGACGATGGTGTTTCTTCACTGACACTTTCCCATTGGAGTGGTAATCTATCTCCCAGCCTTTTGGCATAATGGCATCAGCAAATCCCTCGCTATCAATGACGTGTTCGGGCGCAGGCTTATAACCCTGCGCATTGACCAAAGCAACGG
The DNA here is from genome assembly GCA_040375215.1 of Crocinitomicaceae bacterium. Lineage (GTDB taxonomy): Bacteria > Bacteroidota > Bacteroidia > Flavobacteriales_D > Sanyastnellaceae > CAMCTV01. Next base: position 1,507 of record JBEISW010000042.1, read on the forward strand.
GCAATAGCACGTAATTAGATTCCTTTCTTACATTGCCATTGGAATGATAGGTCAATTCCTTCCAACAGCGTCTTTTCTCTTTGTCCCAATAGTAGGTTGTCTTGCTTTCTAAGCGGCCCGATTCACCAAAGTGCTCCGCTATTCCTATCAGCGTATCACGGTCTTTGCGTTTGTATAGCGTCCTAATCTTGTCTGATCCATAATTGTGCAACTCTTCAGATTGGATGATCCCATTCTTAAAGACCCGCTTCTCATAAATACGTCCTTGTTGATCCAGCATGGTGCATTCTCCTTCCATGGTGGTTTGGGAATAATCAGAGAAATACGTTGAGAAATAATACATGCTTCCTTTCTTCTTGTAGGTATCAAACTGGCATTGTTGAGCCCATGTGAGCAAGGAGAATAAAGCAAAAAAGAAACTACAAATAATCTTAGTCATGTCCTACAAAAATATAGGAGCGGTACAGTTGAAAGTGTTAATCGTTCAATTAAGCACAAAACATAATAAATTAATCAATCAACGCTTTGACATCCGTCCATGGGCCACCATTGACGACATTCTGATATCCTGCTTGATTTAAAATTGATTTGGCCATACCACTTCTTGCACCACTGCGGCACAACACAATGATATTCTCTTTTCCTTGAAAAGCATCTAGGTGATTCGCCAACTGATCCAACGGAATGTTCACCGATGCGTTGACATGCCCTTCTGCAAATTCTTCTGGCGTTCTAACATCCACCAAAAAAGCTCCTTGTTCTATAATCTCTTTCATATTGTTCATTTCTCTTGTGGTTTTATGCTTTCATTATTTTACTTTGACAAACAAAATCTGTTGTAGAAACATTGGTTTCAGCAATGGCTTTGAAACCACCCTCCACCTCTGAGAAATTTCTATAACCTCTGGCCTGCAGAATTGAAGCAGCAATCATACTGCGATAACCACCTGCGCAATGGACAAAGAAGTGCTCATCTGGGTTGATGTCCTTGGTCCACTCGTTGATCAATGCCAATGGTCGATTGTATGCATCCTCAACATGCTCTGCAGCGTACTCGCTTTCTTTTCTAACATCTACGACCTTTACATCAGCGTTAAACTTATCTGCAAATTCCTGGGGTGTAATTCTGTTGATGGTATCCATCTCTTTACCTTCATTTCTCCATGCTTCTACTCCACCTTTCAAATGTCCCAATTGATTATCAAATCCAACACGGGCCAAACGAGTTACTGTCTCTTCTTCTTGACCTTCCTTTGTAATCAATAACAATGGCTGTTTTACATCTGCAATCAAGGCTCCTACCCAAGGGGCAAAATCACCATTCAATCCGATGTTGATGGATTGAGGAACAAAACCTTTCCAAAATTCATTGCTGGGTCGTGTGTCTAAAATCAAAGCTCCTGAAGTTTCAGCAGCCGCTTCAAATTCAGAAGGACTCAATGCGCGCATTCCGTTGTTTCTTACTTCATCAAAACTGGCAATGCCTCTTTTATTCATAGCCACATTCATCCCAAAATAAGCTGGTGGAGGAGTTAACCCATCCAATACTGCTGCAATGAAAGCTTCCTTGTTGGGTTGATTCAAGGCATAATTCATTTTCTTCTGGTTACCCAAAGTATCAACCGTCTCCTTCATCATGTTCTTTCCACATGCACTTCCTGCGCCATGCGCCGGGTAAACAGTAACATCATCAGCCAATGGCATAATCTTGTTCATCAAACTATCATATAGCTTACCTGCAAGCTCTTCTTGGGTAAGGTTGGCCGCTTTTTGCGCCAAATCAGGACGACCCACATCGCCCAAAAACAAAGTGTCACCTGAAAATATAGCGATGTCCTTGCCTGCAGCATCTTTCAAAAGATAGGTTGTACTTTCCATCGTGTGGCCTGGTGTATGCAACGCCATAATAGAAACATCACCCACCTTAAAAACTTGGTTGTCTTCTGCTAGAATACATTCAAATTCAGGATTGGCATTGGGTCCGTAAACAATTGACGCCCCGGTTTGCTTACTCAAATCCAAATGACCTGATACAAAATCGGCATGAAAATGCGTTTCAAAAATATATTTCAACTTTACATTGTCTTTGCTTAATCGATCCAAATATGGACCAATCTCTCTCAACGGATCAATAATAGCGGCTTCGCCATTTGATGTGATGTAATAGGCTCCCTGTGCCAAACACCCTGTGTAAATCTGTTCAATATTCATCGTTCTAAATTATTACTTGTTGTTTTTTATTTCAATAATGTTTCTTTGATGATGATGTAAATACCCATCACCAAGACAAACCAGCCGAAAGCAGGCTTTAATTTCGCTCCATCTATTTTCTTGGATAAACTGCTACCTAAGAATATTCCAATCACCGCAGCACCTGTAACCAACAATAACAATGTCCAATCCAATTGTGCATGACCCAACTCCCCTGTAAAACCGAACAATGATTTGGCAGCTATAATGAGCAAAGATGTGCCAACAGCTTCCTTCATGGGCAATTTGGAAAGCACCACCAAAGCTGGAATAATGAGAAAACCTCCCCCTGCACCAACTAAACCTGTAAGGACGCCTACAACTATTCCCTCGATAAATATGAGTGGATAATTGAAAACTTGGGCACCTTGATTGTTATCCTGGGCCTTTCCTTTTTTAATCATGCTGTAGGATGCGGTTATCATCAAAATGGCAAAAAGAACCATCAAGAAAATTGACTTGGTGACTTCAAAGTTTCCAATGGTTATCAATGAAGTTGGAATCAAGGGAACAATCAATGATCGGGTTAAATAAACAGCAACGATTGAAGGGATACCAAAAATAATGGCTGTTTTTAAATTGATCAAACCGCTCTTGAAGTATTGAACAGAACCTACGGCACTTGTTGCTCCAACAATGAACAGGGAATAGCCTGTTGCCAAAACAGCGTCTACACCAAATACATAAACCAATACGGGCACGGTTAATATGCTTCCTCCCCCGCCAATCAAGCCCAAGGAAACACCTATGAGCACAGATAACAAATAGCCTACAATCATCATACTTTTATTTTTTCATCCTGATTCTCTGGCAAAATTGAAGATACCGAACACATTTAATCTGTAACCGTTGTTACACAGAAGTTATTTTTTTCAGCGAACGATATTCATCTCCTTGATCAGATGATCAGCATTGGCATATACATCAATTACCCATAGGACATAACGCATATCTACCATGATGTTTCTGCAAATACTAGGTTGGAAGTAATAATCACTCATGGTGCTTTCCCAAGAGCGATCAAAGTTGATTCCCACCAAATGACCTTCAGCATTGAGCGCTGGAGAGCCGCTATTTCCGCCCGTAGTGTGATTGCTTCCTGTATAACAAACCCTCAACTGGTCATTCTCCGCGTAATCTCCAAAAATTTTGTAGCGGTACAATGAATCTAAAGATGGGCTAATATTAAAATCATAATTGCCTGTTTGATACTTCTGCAGAATACCATCGGTGGTGGTGTAATAATCATAAACCACACCATCACGAGGCTTGCTTCCTTGCACTTTACCATAGGCTATGCGCAAAGTACTGTTGGCGTCACACCAATTAACCGATGCATCCTTTGCAACAGACAAAACCTGAACCCACTGTTGCAAAGCTTTGTCCATTTCTGCATTGCAAATCTGAACTTTGGGTTGCACTACTTTGCTGTGCTGATCATACAAAGCGATGGCTGTTTTGTAAATAGGGTCATTTTCAATTCTTTTGAAATCTCCTTTGATGAAGGCTGCTTTCATTTGCTCGGCGTCAACAAAAAGACTTCCCTCTAACAAAGTATACAGCACACCACCCCAATCATCTTCGTTTTCTTTTAATAGGTCTCTAAAAATTTGTCCTTCCAATTTTCCACTGACTTTTTGTGTAAGAAGTGGGGCAAATTCAAACAATAAATCACGCTCAGTCATTGGATCGAAATCTTTGTAAAACGATTCGAACTCAGACCATTTTTCAGGTGCAGAGGCACTCCAATTTTCTCGATTGGCCATGGCCGTTTTCATTCTATTGGCCATTCTAAAAAGTTCAGGTCCACTATTCATGAATTCTGAAAATGCCGCATTGGCCAACAAATAACTGCCGTATTCTCGGTACAATGAATCGATTAAAATTGCAGGGGTAATTGGCATCATTGCCGCCAATTTCTCTTCTTGTGCTTTCTTTAAAGCAACAGCGTCATATTTGGTAAGTCCTTGCAACGCTCCTTTCCATTTGATATACGCGTTGGCTACAGAACTTTGTTTGGCCGCATACTGAATGCGAACTTTGTCTGAAGAAAACATTCTGTCTTTCAAGACCTTCATGGCGGCTTCACGCATTTCTATCCGCAATGGGAGCATGCTTTCCGTTACAAATTGAATCGCTGAGGATGGTAAAAAATGTTCGGTCCTTCCTGGGAAACCATATATCATGGTAAAGTCATTTTCATGAACACCCTGGGCATTTACGGTAAAGAATTTCTTGGGCTCGTAAGGTTTGTTTTCCGCATTGTAAGGAGCCGGCTCATTATTGAACCCTGCGTAAATTCTGAATACAGAAAAATCACCTGTGTGTCTAGGCCAAACCCAATTGTCTGTATCCCCGCCAAACTTGCCAATATCAGAAGGAGGAGCTCCAACCCAGCGGATATCATTGTAGGTTTTTAATACAATCCGATAAAATCTTGTTCCGTAGTTGTATTCTCTGACAAAAGAAGAAAATTCACCTCCCTTGGTTTGCCATTCCATTCCAAATGGACCACGCATCTCTTTTTCCCATTGGAAACCAGAAGGCAATTGAGCTTCTTTGGACAACATCAACTTAACATCACTCAAACGTTTGCTGAACTCCTCAGTTTGAACGCCTATCATCTTCCCGTTAACATCAGCAGTCACCTCTTCTATACTCTGCACCATGCTAATGGTTAAACCTGGACAAGGTTTCTCTTCAGATGGAGACATCGCCCAAAAACCTTTGGTTAAATAATCATTCTCCACTGAGCTATGTTGTTGGATATAATCGAAGCCGCAATGGTGATTGGTCAATAGCAAACCTTGATTGGAGACAATTTCTCCGGTGCAACCCATATCAAACCACACTACTGCATCCTTTAAACTTGGTTGAGTAACACTATATAAATCCTGCGATTGCAATTTCAAACCCTTGGCTTGCATATCTCCAATAACTTTATCAAGCTCAGATGGAATCCACATTCCTTCTTGAGACCAACCTGCGATGGTTGCTATAAAAAACAACCCAATAAAACTATATTTCATCTTCATCTTTTTTCGTCTTTTTAAATTTCCAAAAATTAATATTAATCCCCACTTGCCATTTTGCTAAATCTGGCAATTGAATTCCGTTGTTTACAAAAGGTGATGTCTTAAACAAGTGATTTGCACGGTAAATAACATGAGCGGCCCATAAACCTCTACCGATGCGCATTTCATATTCATATCCCCATTTCCTTATATAGGTCAATCGCGTAAAAGTACTGTTCACTCTTCTGGCTCCCAAGTTTACTGTTGGGTCAGGTGAATCTGATTGCGCCAAAATGTTGGAAAAATTCCAAAAGCCATTGCAGCCCAAATCCACAAACGTTCCAATGCGTCCGCCCATATTGCTTAACTTCCATCGAACAAACACCCCCATGGGTGCGGCAAATTGCTGCAGCACTTGTGATTGATGCACAACACCACTTGATAGCGGTTGTTGATTGTTTTGAGCTATGTTCAACATACTCCATTTGATACCTGTGCTGTAGCCTATAGCTATAGGCCTATTTTGTTTAAAGACTACCCGATTCTCCGTTTGAATATTCAATGAAGATCCGGATGTAGCGTAAAAATAATCATCTTGACCTATTGGTAAAAATGTCAAAATACAAAGGGTTCTTGCATTGAACGGAGATGTCTTCTCTCCGCTATCCTCTTCATTGCGCTGGATGACAGAAGGTACACGTCGATGCAACAAGATATTCTGAGTCAAACCAGTGAACTGGGATGCCATGATGATGACAAAAAACAACAACCCACTCCTCATTCGTATTTCCATATTGCCATCTGTTTTTTATTGCTCACCCGCACAATGCATGGAGCATGTTTCTTGAATTCATACATTCCCAAACTGCCCTCAGCATTGGGTTGAGCCACCCAATATTCATGAAGCACTCCATTCTCATTCTCAATGTGAAAATAAAAAAGCTCGCCATTTTCAATGCTATCTGCAGTAACCGGGGACCAATGAACCACTCTGATTTCCGTTAATTGATCTGATAAATCCTCAGTGAAGAACTCGTAAGTGTCCAAAGTATCCACTTCTTGATTGAGAAAGTAAGAAGCTTGTGGTATGCCATAACCATGGGCATAATCATAATAAGGATACAGATCAGCAGCAATTTGAACCTGATCAAACAAATCAGATGCCTTCCATTCAGGATGTTGTTCTTTCATGCAGGCTACAAATCCAGCTACCAATGGACAAGAAAATGAGGTACCTTGTTGGTAGGACAAGTTGTTGTTGGATGATACAAACACTACTCCTTTAGCAACTACATTGGGCTTCATTCGTAAATCATGGGTTGGTCCAACCGAACTAAAATCACATTTGAGACCATTGGGCTCACATGCACCAACGGTCAATACATGTGGCGCATCGCCTGGGGCGCCAATAATTTCCCAAGGACCTTGATCCGCGTTGCCAGCGCTATTCAAAACCAATACATTCTTTTCTAAAAAAGCTTTTTCAGCGGCTTTTGAAATCAAACTAGAGCCATTCATCTGGGTTCGACGGTACAACTGGTTGCTGTAAATCAAAGAAGAAGTAATGATTTGAGCACCCTTTTCTACCGCCCATTCTAGCGCCTCTACCCACCGCACCTCTTTGACCAAACGCGAAGAACTCGCCTGTTCAGCTCTGGCCAATAGGAACTGGCTATTGATGGCTAACCCCAACTGCTGTACATTATCTTTACCTGCTAGGCAAGACATTACGTATGTGCCATGGTTACTTTGACGTTCTACATTATTGTCTTTTTCTACAAAATCATAAAAACCCAAAACTCGTCCTTCACTGATAATGTGTTGAAACATCGAATCATTGGAAAAGCCAAGAAAACCGGCATCCAAGACGCCTATTACAACTCCTTTCCCAGTGAATCCCTGATTAATCCATTGTTCACCTTGCATCATGGTGATTTGCTCATAGTAGACCCTTGCAGCACTATCTGAATTTTGCACCCAAACTGAATCCAAATCGGCAGTATCAGCGGCGATTGATACAGTTTCTAATTCTCCTGAATAGCACCAAGTGGAATCGACCCAATACGGTTGTTCATCTTCCAAACTCCAACCCTCCACCCCCACAGCATGAAACCAGCTTGAGTATCCAACCGGTGTTTTGGCGCATACATTTCCAAAGTCCTCATACTTAAAAGTGGGAGATAAAAACAACCAACAGTCTTGAGCTGAAACACCTTTTACAAAAAGCAGAAAGATAATTATGAAGAAGCGATACTGCATGTCAACAAATATAAGTGCCGACGAACAATTAAACAGACTATTTGTTATTACTATATGCAAGTAAAAACCATCGAATCCAAGTGCTTTATTCCGCAACCTTTGGAAAAGGTTTGGGATTTTTTCTCCTCACCTTCCAATCTTAACGCGATTACGCCGGATGATTTGCACTTTGAGATACTGACCGATTTAACCAATAAAAAGATGTATCCGGGAATGATCATACGGTACAAAATTCGTCCGTTGATGAACATCCCAATGTCTTGGACCACTGAGATCACGCATTGTACTGAAGGTAAAATGTTTGTGGATGAGCAGCGATTTGGGCCATACGCCTTTTGGCACCACCAACATTTTTTTGAGGCCACTGAAGGCGGTGTTTGGATGACGGATATTGTCCACTATGCCGTTGGATGGGGGCCATTGGGTTGGATTGCGAGCAAAGTGCTAGTGGATGCCAAATTGAAACACATCTTTGATTATAGGGAACGAAAAGTGGCAGAACTCTTCGGCAAAAGATAAGGCCTGCCTATCTTTGCACCATGGCCGTTGTAATACAAAACAAAAAAGCGCATTTCAGATACCATCTTACCGATCATTTCACGGCGGGTATTGTTTTGTTTGGCCCTGAAATTAAAAGCATTAGAGCTGGCAAGGCCAACATTGCAGAGGCTTATTGCAGAGTAATCCGAGGCGAAGTTTTTGTTTTCAATATGTATATCGCTCCATATTCAAATGCAGGTTATATCAAAATATCAGAGCGTCGAGAAAGAAAACTCTTGTTGAATCAAACAGAAATCCTTAAGATGACCCGCAAGTTGAAGGACACTGGAGTGACCATTGTGCCTGTTAAATTGTTCATCAATGAAAAGGGTTGGGCCAAAATGGAAATAGCCATTGCTAAGGGAAAGAATGTTAGCGATAAGCGCGAGGATGCAAAAACCAAAGACCTTAAGAGAGAAATGGACAGGGGTCTTGCGGATTAAATGTCCTTGGCCAAGCATTGGTCAAAGGATATGAATCCTTTTCTCTCCAATTCTTTTCATCAGACCAATTACCAGAAACAGATCTGAACTTCAACTGGGCTCTTAAAACATCCAAGAATTTATCTCGCGGCAATTCAACCGCGCCCATCTTAGACAGAAACGGAGTTAGTTTCTGCACGTCTATCAATTTCCATTTCTTATCCCGCAAAAATTGAATCAAGTAATTCAATGCAAACTTGGATGCATTGGGTTCAATGTGGTACATGGACATTCCATAAAACACCCTTCCTATAGCAACTCCCATTAATCCCCCTACCAATTGCCCTTGAAATCTGGCAGACAATGAATGAGCGTAACCAACATCATACAATTTAGCATACACATCTTGAACTTGTCCGTGCAGCCATTGATTTTCCAGTTGAGGCCTTGAACATTTCTGCATTATATCAATGAAATCAGTATCCCAATCAAATGTCCACCCTTCGGGAAACTTGCAATCATTTTGGAGTTTGGACAAGTGCGGAAAAATAACAGCACGTTGCTCCGGCGAATACCACTGTATATCCTCCCCTGCTCCATAATTCAAATAACACCCTTTTTCAAAAGCTTTGAGGACCCGAACCCAATGCAAATCCCCGCCGATCGCTACGCGATCACCATCCATTTCATTTTTATAAGGAAACCAAAGTTCCTTTGGATCCAATACCCACAAAGCCATTTGTCAAAGGTAGAGGGTACAATTGATCGATTGTTCGCATAAATTATGCGAGTTTATGCGCATAAATTTTTAGCTTCGCTTTGTGTTTATCCCATGGCTTTCAAAGCGATTAGAACTTGATCTTCCTGGATCTCAGGCGCACGCCACCATTTGGTCATATCCCCGCAATAGTGTATCGGAAGGAATGAAAATGGTGCCGCCCCCAAGACAATCTGCAGTGTCGATGATATTAAATCCCAGCACAGCGCAAAATTTTGAATTGCTTTATATCGTTCGAAGTTCATTTGGCATACATGGTGGTCAAGTCGCATTTCCAGGAGGAAAAATAGAACCATTTGAAAATGAACTCCAATGCGCCATTCGAGAAACGCATGAAGAAATTGGTCTTCAACTCAGTGAATTGGACTTCATCGGAAAATTGTCTCCGGTATTTATCCCTCCAAGTCACATAATTGTACACCCACATGTATTTGTTTGTTTCCAAGTTCGTACTGCTCCAATATCTTTGCACAGTATTTGGTTCAGAGCTGAAAGAGGACACGTCATCGCTACTTTTGTGAAATTACAGCAC
>JBEISW010000189.1:0-4616 GCA_040375215.1 Crocinitomicaceae bacterium
CCACTTTTATTCTTTTGCAAAGGATGTGATGTTTTATTCCAACCATTTAAACTTCCCGCCCAAAATACTTTGGCTACTTTGTCTGAACTGGCATTGTATTCAAATACAACCTTGCTTTTATTGGATTTAAAAACGGGAATATTGATTTCCTCCCCATTTACAGTCAATGCCAAGTCGTGCAATACCCCGCCTTTAGGAGAAGGGATGACAGCTATTCTATCCTTCATTGGAATAACTACTCCATCCAATTTCACTTGACTGATCGAAGAATAATCCACAATAAAATCTCGAAGATCAATCGGATTATCACCCAAGCTCAAACGAATTGGACCCAAGGGCTCTAGCTGAGGCTCCATCTTCACACGAGGGCCGGCATTGCCCATTGTCTTGGCAGGGGAAGGGCTTTGAGTACCATCCATCCGCGTATTAATGCCATGGCTCTGTCCATGAGCAAAACCAATCAGACAAAGAGACAACGTTCCAAATATTAAAATCCTTTTCATACTAATCTATTTTTTGTTCTACCGCTTGCATGGTATTCAATAACAACGAGGCTATGGTCATCGGACCCACACCGCCAGGAACAGGTGTACTGAAACTGGCCTTCTTTGATACCCCGTCAAAATCGACATCACCTGCTAATCTAAATCCAGATTTCTTTGTTTCATCAGCAACTCTGGTAATTCCCACATCAATCACAACTGAGCCATCCTTGACCATTTCAGCCGTCACAAAACCAGGTTTACCAATGGCTGCAATAAGAATATCAGCCTGTTGACATTCTTCTATTATGTTCTTTGATCGGGAGTGCAAGACAGTTACTGTGCAATTACCAAATGGATGATTGCGCTGCATCAATAAGGACATGGGCATGCCTACTATATGCGAACGTCCAATGATGACACATTTTTTTCCAACCGTATCTATATTGTATCTGGTCAATAATTGAACGATACCCGCTGGTGTAGCTGGCAAGTAGGCCGGCAATCCCAACGCCATTCTTCCAACATTTTCAGGATGAAAACCATCCACATCTTTGGAAGGGTCCACCGACAATAGCACAGCCGTTTCATCAATATGTTTTGGTAGCGGCAATTGAACAATATATCCATCTATTAAAGGATCATTATTCAATTGGTCTATTTTACTTAACAACTCAACTTGAGTTGTATTTTCAGACAACTCAATGAGCGTTGAGTCATAACCCAGCTCCAAACAGGATTTGACCTTGCTCTGAACATAGGTTTTACTTGCACCATCATTTCCAACAATGATTGCTGCTAGATGAGGAACCTTTAAACCCGCCGCCTTTCGGTCATTGACCTTAGCCTGCAATTCCGATTTGATGGTGTTGGCAATCAATGAACCGTTGAGCAATTCCATGGCACTATTTTAAGCTGTAATTTGGGGCTTCTCTGGTGATGAAAACATCATGAGGGTGGCTCTCTTTTATTCCAGAATGTGTAATTCTGACAAATTGTGCAGTTTGCAATGCATCCAAATCTTTTGCACCGCAGTAACCCATTCCAGCCCTTAAACCGCCTATCACTTGATACATCACTTCTTGAACAGTTCCTTTAAAAGGCACACGACCAGATATTCCTTCAGGTACCAATTTCTTGATATCATCCTCAGCATCCTGAAAATATCGATCTTTTGAGCCGTGTTGCATGGCTTCCAAAGATCCCATTCCACGGTAACTCTTGAATCTACGTCCTTCATATATGATGGTCTCTCCTGGCGATTCTTCCGTGCCGGCCAGCATAGAACCAACCATTATAGTAGAAGCTCCTGCGGCTATGGCTTTAGGAATATCACCCGTAAAACGAATTCCTCCGTCTGCAATAATGGGAACTCCTGTTCCTTCCAATGCCTCAGCAACGTTCATCACTGCAGTCAATTGAGGTACACCAACTCCAGCGATAACACGAGTGGTACAAATACTTCCTGGTCCTATTCCAACTTTAACAGCATCGGCACCGGCCTCAACCAATGCCAAAGCAGCTGCGCCAGTAGCAATGTTACCGACTACTAAATCGATCTTTTCACCAAATGTTTCTTTCACTTTCTTCAACGTCTCAATCACTCCCTTGGAGTGACCATGAGCAGTATCAATAACCACGGCATCTACGCCTGCCTTTACCAAAGCCTGCACTCGATCCATGGTGTCAAATGTTACTCCCACTGCAGCAGCAACACGCAATCGTCCCATGCCATCTTTGCAAGCGTTAGGGAATTGCTTCAACTTTAAAATATCTTTGTACGTAATCAATCCCATGAGACGACCCGAATCATCAACAACAGGCAATTTCTCAATCTTCTTCTCTTGCAAAATGCTTTCCGCCGCCTTAAGATCCTTGGGTTTATCGGTAGTGACAATGTGTTCTTTGGTCATTACTTGATCAATGGGTTTAGCCATTTCTTTTTCAAAGCGCAAATCGCGGTTGGTAACGATACCGACCAATTTACCTTGATCATCCACAACTGGAATACCTCCAATTTTGTTCTCTGACATCATGGATAAAGCATCTCCTACTGTAGCTGTTTCAGACAACGTGATGGGATCCTGAATCATTCCGCTTTCAGATCGTTTTACCTTTCTCACTTCTGCTGCTTGTGCCGCGATGGTCATATTCTTATGAATAACACCAATTCCGCCCTGACGTGCCATTGCAATGGCCATCTCCGATTCAGTGACCGTATCCATAGCAGCACTCACTACAGGTGCGTACAATGGAATGTTCCTAGAAAACTTAGAATGGGTTGAAACCTCTCGGGGCAATATTTGAGAGTACGCAGGAATCAACAACACGTCATCGTAGGTCAACCCTTCACCGACAACTTTGTTTGAAAATTTGGACATGTGCAATGAATTTACAGAAAAATAAATTCGTGCAAATATAACAAATAAATCCTTTGATTTTACCGAGGATCTACAACAGCTGATGTACCAATTCCAGAAGTGTAACTGGCCATGGTGCTCCAATCTGATGCATTCACTTTGTTCATGATTCCATCACTAGAAAAATCAGGCGTGCTGGTAATCCAAACATTTCCATCATTATCCGCATCAACGGTATAAGCATCACCGGTCCAACAGCCGTTGCAGATCTCATTGCCTTGTCCATCAAATACATCAATTCCTTGATTGGCCAAATACAACTCACTTCTCGTTTTGGACCATGCTATGCTTTTTGGATGCACTCCTTGATCAGCCAGTTCAAAATAAGAAAAGTTAAAACCAACTGCATCTATCCAATAAATGGCTGACGCAGTATGTCCCGTTACATTCCAATTGGCATCATACAAAATATCACCAGAACAAAGTACCATTACTTGATTTGATATTTCATCAAACTCAACATCCAAAGGTCGATCATGTACCGCAATATTTTGCACAACAGTAAACGATCCCAAGTCAACAATCGAAATGGTATTATCCACCGCCCATCCACCACTATTTAACACCCACAATTGACCATTGATTTCTAGTAAACGCTCTGGACCTTGACCCACATTAACTTCATCCAAAAGCGCTCCAGAACCAACATTGTACTTGCCAACTTTTCCTCCCAAAGCGCCTTGAGCGATATAAATAACTTCATCAACAATAATGGCATCTCTGGGATAATCCAAATCAGCAATGACTCGAATAACTTTCATATCCGATGTATTCATAATCACCACTTGATTGCTACCGTTGACAACAGCAACGGCCAAATCTCCAAACACATTGACACGCTGAAGAACATCTCCCAATCCTGTGCCATTGGTTTGCTTGAATGCATCCTTGGCAATTCTTCCTTCTGATGTTATAACGTCAATGCTTCCATTATTCCCATTAAAAGCTCCTTCGTTGATCCACCACAAACCATCGCGCAAATCATAAGCCTCCGATGTTGTGTCATCTTGTGTCGGCTTGTCTTTCTTACATGAAGTGGTAATCATGGCTACAGCCATTAAGATGTAAAGTAAATTTTTCATTTTATCTGTATATTGATTTGACATTTATAAACTCTTCCAGGTAATGCATATCCCCTCATCTCTTGATACTGAGCATCCAGTGCATTGTCTATGCCTACGGACCATTGAATTCCTGAATGGGATGAATACCTTCCAAGAGAAATATCTATTAGTGAATAGTTGGGCAGAGCTGAACCAATTTGATTCGATTCATCCGTGAATCTTAATCCGGTCCATTTGTAATTCAGTTGAGCAAAAAATTTGGTTTTGCTCATCCACATGCATTCCATTCCCCATTTCCATCGGGGAGTGTATGGTAGTTGAGTCCGACTTTGGGTATCTGAATTATTCAGATCATTTTGTAAAGTGACGTTATTCATTTGTCCGAAAACCCTCGTTTTCAGAACACTTTGAACAATCGGCAAACTCCATTTTACATTTCCATTTAAAGATTGCGCCACTACGTAACTTAGATTGATTGGAGACCAAATCCCATTGGAGGAAGGTATCCATTGAATCCAATCATTGACCCAACGCTGGTTGTATTCTATATCAAAAGTAAATTTAGATTGAAAATCCTTATCTGGTCTAAGCATCCACTCAGTAAAAGTCCTAAAACCTTTGGCCGATTCTTGCATCAATTCAGGATTACC
>JBEISW010000158.1:0-5412 GCA_040375215.1 Crocinitomicaceae bacterium
TGAGATAGAATCTGCCAATTTTGCAGCACTTTGTTCAGCATACTGAGGAAGCTCCATTGTTCTGAATAAAACATCTACCTTCAAACCATCATGTCCAACAATTTCAGACAAAGTTCCACTTCCAACCCTGCGCATTAACTCCATCTGAAACAATCGGTCTTGCGCATGCAAATAGCCCAAAGCTCGCATTGCATCCATTTTGTTTTGCGCTTTAATATGAGGAATCCCATAGGTATCAAATTCAACTTTAACCTCAGCGCTCAACCCTGTCAGTTGGACATCTCCGCTGTATTGAGGTCGTGTAGACCAAAGATAGATTCCCAATACCGAAATCATCACAATGATGAAAAAACCAATTCCCAACAGTACTTTTTTCGAACTTTTCATATTACAATATTAAAGAAAGGATTAATTTAGTATTGACCTTAACATGAAGAAATTACTCACTACCTCGTTAATGGGATTTTTATCCTTGACAATCTTTTCTCAGAATGATTGCGGAAGTGCCATTTCATTGTGCAATGATTTCTACCAAGAAACCAACTCTAGCAATACAATAGGTGTTCCGGAATACGTTGGAGGCTGCAATGCTGCAGAATACGCCAGCATGTGGTACACCTTTACGGTACAACAAGCTGGCAATCTCAGTTTTGTTCTAAATCCCATGGACAATGCCGATGATTACGATTGGGTATTGTTTGACATTACCAACTCAGGTTGTGCAGGAATTGGTACAACAGCGATTGAGGTAAGTTGCAACTCTTATGGAGATTTTTTCAGCAACGGTCCAACAGGTATTTCATCCGCCAATGGGGGGACAGGAAGCAGCAATGGTCCAGGCAATTTGAATGGCCCTGCATTCAATCAAGACATCAATGCCATCGTAGGGCAGACCTACGCATTGTGTGTGATGAATTGGAGTCAAAGCACCAGCGGCTTCAATATAGACTTTGGACAAAGCACCGCTGCACTATATGACAACCTTTCTCCTGCAGTTGTCAGCGTTGCATCAGAATGCAACCAGAATTTTTTGATTGCTCAATTCAGCGAGCCAATAGAAAGTGGCTCCATTCAGACAGTTGATTTCACCTTACAAGGACCAGCTGGTGCCATTCCCATCACCAATGCTGAGGTAAACAACAACAATGGATTGCCGGATGATGAAATTATACTCACGGTAATGGTCAACAATTTAGCAGCGGGCAATTACACTCTGAATGTCAATGGAAATTTTGGAGGAGTGACGGATGCCTGTGGCAATCTGTTTCAAGGAAGTTTTGACTTTTCATACAACCCCGTAGATTTGAGCATCAATGCCGGTGATGATGTTAGTTTTTGTCCTGGAAATGAAGTAACGTTGACTGCCACAGGCAATTACCAAGACATCCAATGGACAGGAGGACCATCAACGGAAACTTTTGTGGTGGATGTTCAAGGGGTTTATATGGTTACTGCATCTGCCAATGGATGCACCGTGAGTGATCAAGTAGAAGTTGAACAAATTGTTT
Organism: Crocinitomicaceae bacterium; assembly: GCA_040375215.1. Lineage (GTDB taxonomy): Bacteria > Bacteroidota > Bacteroidia > Flavobacteriales_D > Sanyastnellaceae > CAMCTV01. Next base: position 1,509 of record JBEISW010000158.1, read on the forward strand.
TACCCAACTGGACTTTGGGGCTGGATACCAATGAATGTGCAGATGCTCCATTGATTTATACAACAACCCAAAATGTGCTTTGGGAAAACGGAGAATGGGGACAGATTAGTCACCCGGATGGGGAGGGGTATTGGAGTGCCATATACACCTACAATGGATGTGAAATGGAGGACAGTGTTTGGATAGAAGTGCATGATCCTGTAACTTTTGATTTGGGATTGGACACCATTTTGTGCCAAGGACAAATACTAAGCTTGGTTACACCAGAGCCCGTGCATTGGAATCAGGAGGCAATAACTTCCCAGCAATACGTCGTGCAATATGAAGGAACATACACAGCAACCTATGATGAAGTATGTTTCTTTGAAGATCAAATCAATGTGGTGTACCACGAATTGCCATTCATTCCATGGCATGAAAAATCGTATAGCATTTGCATTGGAGATTCAATAACCCTGGATGCCTCATCCTATCCAGCTTGGCATTATACATGGTGGGATTTAGACACCACATATTCACGGACATTGAGCGATGCTGGCAATTACGATATCACCTTGACCAATTACTGTGGATCCTATATTGCGGAATTTGAGATTATTGCTGAGGATTGTGAAGAGTATTGTTATTTGCCCAACTCATTCAGCCCAAACCAAGACGGCATCAACGATGCGTGGCAAGGAGTGTTCAATCGCGCAGAGTCGATTGAATTAGACATTTTCAACGCATGGGGAGAATTAGTTTACAATACAACGGATGTAAATTTCAAATGGCAGGGCAATGCATTGGGCAGTGAATACTTTGTCCCCAACGGCATATACCATTATCGACTTAAGATTCAATATCCCATTAAAAAAGAGCAGGTACAAGTAGGGTGGGTGAGTGTGGTGAGGTGAACTATTTGGCCTTCAGTTATTGGATAGATTAACATAAAAAAATTTTGTTGCTTTAGTAAGACATCCATATTCTTTAATTGCATCAAATCATACCATCAATAATATGATAAAACAAAAAAAGGCACGATTAACCGTGCCTTATCATCTCTTCAAATAAACTCAACTCAACCCAGTAATCACCCCATTGGCATCGATGTCCATGCCTTCAGAGGCGGGAATGGCAGGAAGACCTGGCATGCGCATCATGTCTCCCAAGATGGGGATGATGAAACCAGCTCCTACTGCAAACTCAAACTCACGAACGGTAACTATAAAGCCTCTGGGTCGTCCTATCTTGCGCTCATCATCTGAAAAAGATTTCTGCGTCTTGGCCATGCAGATTGGCAAAGATGACAACCCCAATTTCTCGATCATCTTCAAATTACTCTCCGCCTCCTTTGTGTATTGCACCGCCTCAGCGCCATAAATGGTCTTGGCTATTTTTTCAATCTTTTCTTTGATCGGCGAATTCCAATCGTACAATGGAGCAAATGCATTGCTTCCTGATTCCAAAACGTCAACTACTTCTTTGGCCAAATCGCTCATGCCATCGCCGCCTTGCGAAAATCCGCGGGCAACAACCGCTTTCACACCTTTCAATGCGCATCTATCTATCACAAATTGCAATTCCTCCTCACTGTCTGTTGGAAAATGATTGATGGCCACAACTGGCGTAATGCCAAAATGCATACAGTTCTCAATGTGCTTCTCCAAATTCTCTATTCCCTTGGATACCCTCTCCATACTAACAGTATTGTATTCTTCTTTGGGCGCTCCGCCATGATGACGCAATGCACGTACGGTAGCAACCAACACAATGGCATGGGGCTGAATACCGCCATATCCACACTTGATGTTCATGAATTTCTCTGCTCCCAAATCAGCTCCAAATCCAGCCTCTGTCACCACATAATCACTCAAACTCAATCCCATCTTGGTTGCAATGATGGTGTTGGTTCCTTGTGCAATATTGGCAAATGGTCCACCGTGAATAATTGCAGGATTGCCCTCTAATGTTTGCACCAAATTGGGCTTGATGGCATCTTTCAATAATATTGCCATGGCACATTGGGCTTTTAAATCTCTGGCGTAAACGGGTTTCTTGTCATAAGTAAATCCAACAAAAATATTTCCCAACTTCTCCTTTAAATCCTCAATGTTCTTGCTCATGCACAAAATGGCCATGACCTCTGACGCTGGCGTAATATTGAAACCATCCTCTCTAGGTATACCATTTCCTGTTCCGCCCAATCCAATGGTTATCTTTCTCAATGATCGATCATTCATGTCCATGACGCGTTTCCAATAAACCTGTCTTGGATCAATGCCCAAATTGTGCGTCTTGGATTGAATGTTATTGTCAATCAAAGCAGCCAACAAATTGTTCGCTTTTTCAATGGCACCAAAATCACCTGTAAAATGCAAATTGATATCCTCCATCGGAACTACTTGTGCATAGCCACCTCCTGCAGCTCCACCCTTGATTCCAAAAACAGGACCTAGGGAGGGTTCGCGCAAAACCACGGTAGCTTTCTTTCCAATCTTGTTCAACCCCTCTGTTAAGCCAATAGAGGTTGTCGTCTTTCCTTCTCCAGCTGGAGTAGGCGTTATGGCACTCACCAAAATCAACTTGGCTTGTTTGATCTTTTCTTCAACAATCAAATTCAAAGGCAACTTGGCCTTGTACTTTCCATAATGTTCCAAATCATCAACGGAAACATTCAATCTGTTCGCGATGTCGTTGATGTGACGCATCTGACATGCTTGTGCAATTTCTAAATCTGTAGGGAAGCTCATTTCTTCATCTATTTTTTTCAAAGAAAGGAGAAACTTTGAAAAGGTCATGCCTAGGTTCAAAAAGGTTGTTAACCGCATGAAGTGAATGAAAATTCTTTGCGCTTCAAGCAGGCTTTTTAATTAAGTTCGCAATTCAAATATTTTCTATGAAAAAAATCATCTTTTCCATCTCTGCGCTTAGCCTAGCTATTTTGTCATCCGCACAAAATGCAGACATCAAAACACAATGGCAACATGCTGACGCAGCCACTGATGGTATTATCGGTACGAGCGCTGCCAAAGCGCTAAAAGAGTTCTCTCCAAATAATGGTTCATTTTCACCTGTGGTGGTAGCCATCATTGACAGCGGAACTGAAACCACTCACCCCGATCTCACTGCGCGTCTTTGGACCAACAAAGGTGAAATTGCCAATAACGGAAAAGACGATGACAACAATGGTTACATTGATGATGTGCACGGTTGGAGTTTTATTGGTGGTAAAAACGGTGATGTTGAAAAAGACAATTTGGAATTCATCCGTGTGTACAAGTCATACAAAGCCATGTTCCCCAATGGTGAAATGATCAAGGGTAAAGAAAAAGATTTCAAGTATTTCCAAAAATTGGAAAAAGATTTTCAAAGCCGCATTCAAGATGCCAAAAACCAAGTTCAAGAGTTTGAGGCTTTTGCAAAAATGTACAACGGAGCAAAGAACTTTTTCAAAAAGAACATCGGAGCCGATTTCACCAAAGAGGAAGTAGCTACCTATGACGGAAAACAAGATTCTGTTGCTATTTACAAGCAATTGGTAGTGGCTGGAATGGAAAGAGATTTTGACAAATTGATTCCAGAATGGGGTAATCAAGTTAGATCTGCTTTAGAAAATGGATACAACCTAGACTTTGATACACGCAACATCGTAGGTGACAATTATTTGGATGTTACGGAGACCAAATATGGCAATAACCACATTGATGGACCTGCCGGGGAGCATGGTACGCACGTTGCTGGAATCGTAGGCGCAGCCCGCGATGGAAAAGGAATGGATGGCATTTGTCCCAACGCTGAATTGATGATTATCCGCTGTGTACCTGATGGGGACGAACGTGATAAAGATGTTGCCAATGCCATCTTCTATGCTGTAAACAATGGTGCTAAGGTTATCAACATGAGCTTTGGAAAGGCTTTTTCTCCA
>JBEISW010000241.1:0-3609 GCA_040375215.1 Crocinitomicaceae bacterium
ATGTTGATGACAACTGTAATGGTCAAATTGATGAAGGCTTGACTTTCGTTGATTACTACACAGACTCTGATCTTGACGGATACGGACCAACACCAGTATTGAACTACTGCTTAAACCCTGGATTGGGTTACACAACAACAAGTGGTGATTGTGATGATTTAAATCCAGCCATCAACCCAGGTGAAGTTGAATCATGCAACAACATCGATGACAACTGTAACAATCAGATTGATGAGAACTTGACGCAGTATGCAGTTTACACCGATGCCGATGGTGACGGTTATGGCGTAGCAACAGGAACAACTTCTTGTACTCCAAGCACCATCTTACCCGGAGATTGTAACGATAGTAACAATGCGATTAACCCCAATGCCTCGGAGATTTGCGGAAACGATATTGATGAGAACTGTGATGGTCAAGTAGATGACGGATGTGTATACGGATGTACTGAACCAACGGCATGTAACTTTGATGAGTCTGCCAACTACGATGATGGATCTTGTATCTATGCTGAGGCAGAAACATGTAACGGTTTGGATGATGACTGTGATGGTGTAGTAGACAATGGTGTATTGAACATATATTATGTTGATTCATATGGAGACACCTACTGGGAAATTAATTACAACTTTATTGAGGCATGTACTGCACCTGCTGGAACAGTTGATAATAACATCGATTGTGATGACAACAATGGAGGAATCAACCCAGGAGCGCTTGAAATTTGTGACAATGGTGTTGATGAAAACTGCGATGGAACTGTAGCTCAGGGTTGTATATTGGGTTGTATGGATGTTGCGGCATGCAATTACAACGCCCAAGCAACCAGTGATAACGGAAGCTGTGTTTATCCACAACCGGAGATTTGTAATGCCATCGATGATGACTGTGATGGAGTTGTGAATAATGGTTTGAGCATGGAAGCATTGAGTACGGTATCGGTTAATACAGCCTATTTCCCTGCATGCACACCAACAAATATTTTCTCCGCCAACCCATTCTTAGGAACCAACACAGCTACGATTGATGGAGACGGAAAAGACAGATGGTACAAGTGGAATGCACAGTACAATAGTTTGCGCATTGGATTGAGCGCTGCAATCGGTGATTACTCTATCCACTTGTTTAGAGAGTATCCAGGTTGTTTGGCTTTGGAAATGATTGAGCATGAAGTAACAACAGGAAACCAAACATTGATTACCGATGAGTTGACTGTAGGCGCTAATTACTATTTCGCGGTGCATGAGCACGCTGGCCCAGGTAACACCAGCGCAAAATTGTGCATCAATCACTTCCTTCCCTCTGATTGTGATCATTTCTACAGTAATGGCACAGGTGAATACGCAAGCGTTTGCGGCAGCTTCAAAACATTGTACAGAGGAAATGCCAACAACTACATGATTAATGTATTGGCAGCTTCTCAAGTAGGTCAGAATTTAGGAATACAACCATGGGTGTACCAAGCAGGATCAAGTTCTGTTATTGCACGCCTAGGATCAATCTTACCTTCCAACCTCTCCGCATCACCAATTGTTTACACTGTAAACGTTCCTGTGATGTATAGCATTCCGGATGCGGCTGAAAACTACACACCCGTATATGCACAGGCCACATCAACCTGCACCATTACGTTGTTGCCTCAAACACCCATTCAGGTGAGGGCTTCTGATAGATGTCCAAACATTAAAGCAATCAACTCATACATTGCTCCGGACCAAACCATTTGCGGAAGCATTGCTTATCAATGGGAGTTTACAGATTGCACCAATGGAGTGTCCAATGCTACAACTCAAGTTTTGACAGGAGCCAATGGTTCATCCATCTTTATGTTGAACAACATTCCCGGTATTGCTCCCGGTAAGTTTTACCAAGTGCGTGTGCGTCCAGTTCACAGCAGCGGAGTGGTTTCAGCATGGGGAACTGTTCAATGTGTTATGATTCAAGGATCAGGCATGGTAGCCCAGGAAGAAAACACAGCAGCTATCAAAGTGTCAAGTGATATGGGCAGTGTAATGGTTTATCCAAATCCTACAACGACAGGTGATGTGAACATTGTATTTGAAAAACCATTAGAAGGTCAATTGAATATTGAGGTAACCAATCTGTTAGGTCAACAAGTTTATACCGAGTCATTAGATTTCTCAGGAGTAGCGCATAAGTTGAACTTAAGCAGGATTGCCAAGGGAATGTTGCAAATGACCATTAGAATCAACGGAATGGAACAAACCATGCGTATTGTTAGGGATTAAAAGACAAGACTAACCATAAAAAGGCTGTATCAACGATACAGCCTTTTTTGTGTTTAAAAACAAAATTTATTTTAATCCTTGCTCAATACCATCAATCAAGGCGTGGATAACTTTGATGTGAATCTCTTGGATTCTATCAGCATATTCAAACCAAGGAACGATGATGTTGATGTCAGCATGTTGAACTACTTGACCTCCGTCTTTTCCAGTTAGTGCAATTACTTTTATTCCCAACTCTTTGGCTTTTCTAGCAGCCTCCAATACATTTTTGGAATTACCACTTGTTGTAATGGCCAACAAAACATCTCCCTTTCTGCCAACACCTTCTAAATATCGACTGAAAATGAAATCAAAACCGTAATCGTTACCAACGCAAGAAATGTGTGAAGGATCGGAAATACTAATAGCTCTGTACGCCGGTCGATCATTGCGGTATCTTCCCGAAAGCTCTTCTGCAAAATGCATGGCATCGCACATACTTCCGCCATTTCCACATGAAAAAACTGTTCCTTGCTTTTTTAAAGCATCTACCATTATTTGGGTTGCTCCTGTAACGTCATTCAGAAATTTTTCATCCGAGAGAACTTTCTCTAACAATTCATGCGCTTGTTGTAAATGAAGTTGAATGGTTTTCATGTTGCGAATATCCAAAACTTAACTCAAATTACTCATTATATTTGTTTCTTTTGTTCAATATGGAAATGTTCACTATCTCTAAGTTATTCATCGTTATTCCCGCTTACAATGAGGGAAAGACCATTCATCTTATTTTGGATAAGGTCAAGGAAGTGCAATTGATAGGAGGTATTCAGAAGGAAATCATCATCGTTAATGATTGTTCAAAGGATGATACTGAAGAAGCGGTTCATCGCTACCATGCGGCCAACCCTGAGGTGGATATTCAATATTTTAAACATGAAATCAACAAAGGTAAAGGCGCAGCTTTGCATACTGGAATCAAATTGGCAACAGGTGATATTGTGATGATTCAAGATGCAGATTTGGAATATGATCCACAAGAGTACAACATACTCATTAAACCAATAGTTGATGGCTTTGCTGATGTAGTTTATGGAAGCAGATTTATGGGTGGTAAACCCCATCGCATACTGTTTTTCTGGCATACCATCGGGAATAAGTTTTTGACGTTTCTTTCCAATGCTATGACCAATTTAAATCTAACTGACATGGAAACCTGTTACAAGGTTTTCAAAAGAGACATTGTGCAGTCATTGGATTTAAAGGAAAATCGATTTGGTTTTGAGCCGGAAGTGACAGCAAAAATTTCAAGAATTCCAAAAATCAGAATTTACGAGGTGGGAATTTCCTATTATGGCCGGACCTACGAAGAGGGAAAGAA
>JBEISW010000254.1:0-3405 GCA_040375215.1 Crocinitomicaceae bacterium
CAATACTCCAGGAGATGAAAAATTTGTGTTTATTCATCCCAATGGGAAGGTTGTATTCTTTGCATCCAATGGCCATCTTTCTCTTGGAGGGTATGATATTTTTAAATCAGAGTTTGTCAATGGCTCTTGGACACCACCAATGAATTTGGGTTATCCGATCAACACGGTAAATGAAGAATCTACCCTATCCATTACACGTGACAATAAGACCATGTTTTTGGCTGCTGAGTTTGAGAACTCATTGGGTGAAAGGGATATATATAGTGTAGATATTTCCAACTATTCCATGGTAGGAAACACTGAAATTGTCAATAATTACACTCAAGCTTGGGGCAGAATAGTAACCAAAAGAGGTAAGCCTATCAAGGGTTTAATGGTGTATTGGATGGATGAGTATGGCGTTGAAATTGCCAAGGCCATGACGGATAAGAATGGAGTAGCAGTTACACAAATCATCGCCGATCAATCGTATCAAATAGAAATTCGAGATGGTGCCAAGAGTCTACAATCCATTTACAAAATAATGGCAGCTGGGAAAAACCGAGCCAATGCTGAAGGTCCAGATGAAGCCAGGACCCTGCAGATTGAAGTTCCTTAATTGTTTTCGCTTTCCTTGAACAATGGTTTGCAAATCCATTGATTATTTTCTACTGCGGGTACCATGAATTGCTTTGAAAATCCCTTGGACTTTAGTTGCCTCCTGTAAACAGCGTTGGGCAAGTTGGGATGCTTACATTCAATAACGAAGTACGCGTCATCTTGGTGTAAAATCTCTTTGGTTTTAAATACAACATGGCTTCCTTGCTCAATGTTCTTCTCTATGAACCAATCCTTGATGACAGCGTCTTTGACAAAGTACTGAATGTGAATTGTTGCATTTTTCATCAAAGAATCATCATTGATCAGATAGAGACTCCATTCTTTCCCGTTCCATTCACCAGAGGCCAAGAATGGGGCATAGGCAAAGTTCAATTGAGTCAAAAGAGGTTTGGGTTGAAAATGCCAATCCATGGCACTCCAAGAAAAGGATGGCCAGACATCATTCAGCTGCCAGAACATGGTTCCACCACATTTGTCCATGTGTCTTCTTTGGGCTTCAATTCCCATTGTCATTCCTTCGGCTTGAACGTATTGAGTGAGAAGTGCGTATTGCTCGTTGTTGAGTCCTTCTCCTGTAGGATGCCAATATTGCATGTATTGATGCATCAATGAGAATCCTCGGTTATGCTTTTGATGTTGCACAATTCCTGGATCTTTTGGATGGTATTCACCTTTGGCGCACATTTCATCCAGAACATTCTTGTTGGGATAGCTTTGCATCCCAAACTCACTCATGAATCTTGGGATTTTGGTCATTAATACCTCAAAATTTTCGGCATCATGCCATACTCCCCAATAGTGACAATCGCCTTCTTTTAAACTTCTTTCGTCACCTCTTCCCCAAAGCGGTGATGATGGCCAATAAGGTGTTTGTGCGTATTGGTTAACCGTGTTGGGTAATAATTTTAAGAACACCTCATCGTACGCTTTTTGGATTTGACTTTTTCGTTTGTCTGATAATCCTATCTGCCATCCCCAGCGCTCCCAGCCTTCACTATTTTCATTGTTTCCGCACCACAAGGCCATGCAAGGGTGATGGCTCAATCGTTGAACTTGTTCTGTAACTTCTGCTTTCAGATTGGCTAAATACCCTTCATCTCCGGGATACATAGAGCAGGCAAACATGAAGTCTTGCCAAACCATAATGCCAGCTTTGTCGCATAGTTCATAAAAAATATCTGGTTCATAAATGCCGCCTCCCCAAACCCTGAGCATGTTGATATTGCTCTCTTTGCAGCGATTAATGAGTAATCGATAGTCATCTTCTGTTGCTTGCTCATGAAAGAATTTGATGGGAATGTAGTTGGCTCCTTTCATGAAAGTTTTTTGGCCGTTAACCAAAAAGTAAAACTCCTTTCCCCATTTGTCTTTCTTTTGCGATAACTCAATGCTTCTTGGAAGGATGTTAAATTTCTTTTGATGTATAATCTGATTATTTTGATGGATGGAGATGATGTAAGTATCAAGTTCATTTTCTCTCCCAATCTGCCATAGCTTCTTTTGTAAAGGAAGGAATGAACACATAATATCTGAAGCTGAATGAAATGTCTTTTGAAGAATGATGGAGTCGCTTTGATCATGAAAGATTGTGACTTCGCATTGTTCAATAGGAACATTGAATTTCAATTTGTAGCTTGCTTCTTCTGAGCTGTGGTCAGGTAAGATGAGTTGGTCATTAGTTACATGTAGCTCATTGATTATTTCAATTCGGGGTTGTTTTTTAATACCACATCCTGCAAGAGACGGTCCCCAATCCCAGCCAAATTGATATTGTGGTTTTCTGGTGACTGCACGAATGCTATCTCCTGGCAATGGATAAGGAAGGTTTTTCAGTTTCTCTCTCGCTATCTTATAGGGAGAGTGGAAGTATAAGCGCAATTGATTGATGGAGGATACTTGAGGAATGTTCACTTTCCATGTCCTAAAGGCGTTGTCCGTTCTCATTAAGAATTGATTGTTCCAATAGATATCTGCGTAGGTGTCCAATTCAGGAAGTGTCAATTGAAAATGCTGACCTGATTTCAATTGGGGCAATTGGATATTGTCAATCTTGTACTCCCAGTCTTGTTGACTAACCCACTGTACATCTTTTTCATTGGTGCCGAGCAGTGGGTTTTGGATGATGTTGTGTCTTTCTAAATCATTGAAAATATTTCCTGGAATTTCAGCGGATGTCCATTGGTTTTCATTGGCGCTGGAAAAATACCAGTTGTCTTTTAGTTCAATATTTTGCTGAGCGTTCATAATGTGATTCACGCAGAATAAAATGAGGAATGATTTAAGTCTATTCATCGATCCATTTGATAATGTTTTCACAAAGGACATCGTAACTGTGATTTTTAATGACGTAATGATAACCATTATTTCCCATTTCTTCCAACTGAAGAACGTCTGTTTCAGAGGCTTCTAATATTGATTGTGCAATGGCGGGGATATCGCCTGCGGCAACAGACCAACCGCATGAAGCTTCTTTGACAGGTTGGTTGCCTGAATCAATGGCAAAAAGAACGGGACGCTTGGCCATCATGTAATCAAACAGCTTGTTCGGGGACACCCCAAATCTGAACAACGGTTCTCTTTCTAGGCCAATGTAACAAAGGTCAAATTGTTTCAAGGCTGCAATGAAAAGCCTCTTTTCAAGCGGAGGAAAAATGTGAACATTGCTTAAGCCTTTCGAAATTTCTTGGAGATGAATCAGCTCATCTCCTTTTCCGATGATTACAAAATGGATGTTTTTCTTTTCTTTTAATTGCTCTGCAGCATGTATCAGATAATGCAATGCATTGGCTTTTCCTATACTGCCGC
>JBEISW010000005.1:0-28492 GCA_040375215.1 Crocinitomicaceae bacterium
CCGTTTGTGGAAGTTTCAAATTGTCATACCGCTCCAATGCTGCGCAGTACATGGTCAATGTTCTTTCAAGTACGATGAATGGTGTAGATCAAGCCATTGTGCCTTGGACTTATACAACTCCATCCGCAACTTCTATTGTTAGTCGTTTGGGAGATATTTTACCCAACAATACTGATGTAGCAGCCAAGGTATATACGGTACGTGTTCCAGTGGTTTACAACATTCCAGATGCTGCGGGTAACTTAAGCAGTGTTGTAGCCAATGACAACCAGACTTGCACCATAACACTGAACAGGGAGAATACAATTGCATTGCGATTGTCAGATCGATGTCCAGCTACCAAGGCATTGAATTCTAACATCGCACCTGATAGGACTGTATGTGGTGCTATCCGATATGAATGGGAATTCACAGAAGTATTGCCATCAGCTGGACAACCTCAAGTTGTACTTGGCGGAGCTAATGCCAGTGTTTTCTTCTTGAGCAATGTCCCAGGCATCTCAGTTGGTAAGACGTACGGTGTTAGAGTCAGACCGGTGCATAGCAGTGGAGTTACGGGCAATTGGGGAACGGTTTATTGTTTGAGAGTAGGATCAGCTGGAATGGTTACTCAGAGTGAGAATCAGAGTGAGAGCGATGCGAGTATTGAGTCGCAAGTCTCGAGTATTGCTATTTATCCGAATCCAACAGCAACAGGTAGTTTTGTATTGCAGTACAACGGTTCTCGTAGGGGCGAATTGATATTCGCCCAGGAACCATCAACCGAATTGGAATCCGCCCAGGAATTGGCCATGATGGACATTACGGGCAAGGTTGTGTTTAAAACCAATGTTGTGTTGAATGGCAACATCGCTGAAATCAATTTTGGAGATTTGGAAACGGGGCTTTATTTGATTGATTTTGGTGGCGAAAGGAGTAGGTTGCAGGTGGTAAGATAAGTGGGTCTCCTTTGCGTCCATTGGAGAGCCTTGCGCCCTTTGCGTTAAATGAAATTCATAAACGCAATGCTGGCCAAGATTACGCCAAGCTCACAATGTCCCTAAATGTGCACTTATATTCTTTGAATACTTACATTTTTTATTGGACTTCAACCAATGAGGATTTAGCCAATGCTATGATGCGAGGTTTGTCGGGAGGAAGTGTTTCTATTTACCGTTATGGTTTGGAAAAGAAATATGGTTTTAGTGTGCGTTGTATTAAAAACTAATTTTCTATTCCTAACTCTCGGTCAAATAATTTATCGCATCAACAGCACGTCACCTGTAAACGCTTGATTGGTTCCGTCAGGATAATTGACTTGGAGAACATAGTAATACGTTCCTTCAGCTAATCCTTCCCCGCGCCAATCGCTTTGATAGTCTAGTGAGGAATACACTTCATTGCCCCATCGGTTGTAAATGGTGAGTTTGGATTTGGGGTAATAAAACAAATTCTGTATGTAAAAGGTATTGTTGCCAATGGTCATGTCTAAGCCATTGATAGGTTCGTTGGGGGTGTATATATTGGGAATATAAATGGGACAAATTTCAAAATCAATAGTGGAGGGCGTTACACTTCTCCATGAACAACCGTTGTTATCTGTGACAACCAATTCATAGGTTCCAAGGTCGACAAAGGTATTGGGTTGATCCGCAATCATGATTCCATCTTCATACCAAGCATAAGTGAGATATGATGCAGAAGGAGATTCCAATGGTGCAAAACTGTTCCATCCACAGAGGATGGTATCATTGAACGAAATGTCAATTTGTGGATCGTCCCATTGGTAGACTTGAATCGTATCAATGGCATCACAGCCCATGTCCGAAGTCACAGAAACCCAATACATCCCGGGTGCAGTGACATCAATGCTTGGACTTGTTGCGCCTGTGCTCCATAGATAGGAGGTAAAATCATCATTGGTTGTTATGTTCAGTGTCGAACCCTCGCAGAGATAATCCTCGTTGCTGATGGGATCGGCTTGATCAAAATTCGAAAAGTAGCCATATCTGCAACCTCCACCGCCGCCATTGATGATGCCGAGATGAAAAAGACCGGAGGTGTTTTCTACTACAGTGAATTGACCCGATGGAATGTCTGTGGTAGAAAATTGTATCTGTGTTGACATCCAAGCCCCATTGGTTCCAGGAACCGGCAGAAAGGAAGCCGCAGGGATGAGGGTGTTAGAACCGTTGAGCGTAAAAGCATTGACGTTGGCAGTTTCTGTCATGATATTGACACCAAAAGCACCATCAACGCTTCTGATGAAGTATACTTTTTCTGAGCCAGTGCATTGAATGGGAGGCAGAACAGCTTCAGCCAATTCACATCCCTCACCGGTGGCATGAAGTACGTAAGCAGGTTTATCGGTCTTGATGAAGGTTGTATTATTTACCAATGCATAGTAGAATTGTTGACCCGTATTGATCGTGGCTAATGCAGTGGCATTGCCATCAATGAAAATATTGGTATTGTTTTCAGTAGCAAGGACAAAAACACCTTCACCTGCTCCAAGAGAAAGGAAACCTTTCATGGCGATGTATTCTTTGCCAATGAGATCAGTAGGGATAAGTTGATCGCCCATGATGTCTGCACAACCACCATTGGCCACAGAGTCGTCTTTTATGGTAACGGCAATGGGCAAGTTGGCGGTGATGTAGGTTCCAGCAGGATGTCCAATGCCCGCGGGATTGGTAGCAACCATGGAATAGGTTTCGCCTTCGTTTAAGGTGATGGTGTAGGGAACACCTGCGAGGTGACCCACCACATCAACTGTTGGCGTAATGGTAATGATGGTGTTGTCATTGGTGGCAACAATGTCTACGGATGCGTTGGGTTGGGGGAAGTAGCCATTATTGATCCACAAGGTTTGAAAGGGAGTATAGAACGAAGTGCCCAATGCGTTTTTGCCTTTTAGTGCAAAAATTTCGGGATTGCATTGGCAGGAGGTGATGATCTCGTAATAGGCGGTTATGTTTGCTGTTGAGACAATTTTAAGACCTTTGTTGAGGACCACGTCACCCGGTTGATTTTCCAGACTAGCCAGAAATGGCGTCATGTCCACTTCTACAGCGCTGTTGGCAGGGATGTTACTGGTGATGGGCACAAACGCGGGGTTGGCAGGCTGTGTAATGGTTACCGTCGCTGCTTGGTCAAAGGCAGCCATGCGCAAAGAGACAGGTGCTTCGCCATGACCTGAAGTAGCGTCAGGAGCTGCAAACCAGAAGACATTATCTATTTGGGCAATAACAGAATTACAGAGCAATAGGCTAAGTACAATGAAGGAAGTAATTTTCATTTTGATTAGAAAAGGTTATTGCTAAGGTACATAATGTAGGTTAGAATTTTGTTTTGATTTTCAGTGTTTATTATGAGTCATTTGTGTTGCATTAAATCAAGGCGATATTAATTTCCTATATCTTTGGATTTAAACAATTCGGATAAATGAAACCAGTATTACAATATTTTGTTTTCACTATAATGTTGTTGTCTATTGAAATCATCAACGCTCAGACATTTGTGCAGGGAACCCTTCCTGGGCAATATTATTCAGGGGGTGTTACGGGAGTTTGGGACATGAATAGTGATGGACTTAGCGACATCGTTGTCATGGATCAAAGCACAACGCTGCGCATATTGTTCCAGCAACCCAATGGTTCTTTTACTCAAGTGAACACGGCCACTTCACCCTTGGGTCAAGCCCAATGGGGTATGACTGTTGGTGATTATGACAATGATGGATTTGGTGATGTGATGTGCGGTGGGAATTATGATGGCGTTCATTTTTACAATATCGACGGAGATGGTAATGCGGTTATGACGACCAATGGCAATGCCAATATCTTCATGCAAGCGTGCTTGTTTGGTGATATTGACAATGATGGTTGGTTGGATGCATTTGCATGCCATGATGATGGTGCTTCTTTTATGTTTCGCAATGATGGGGCAGGAATGATGGTTCCTGATCAGACTTTGATCAATTACAATTTGTATCAAGGCAATTATCCGGGTACCAATGATCCTTTGATGTCCGGTAATTATGGCAATGAGTTTAGTGATTTCGATCGTGACGGAGATATGGATTTATTGGTAGCCAAATGTCGTCAAGCGTCCAATGACCCATTGGATCCTCGCCGCACCAATCTGCTTTTTGTCAATGATGGCAACAATGTTTATACCGATGATGCGGCAGCGAGAGGTTTAGTTAACCTGCAGCAATCTTGGACAGCGACTTTTGGTGACATTGACAATGATGGTGACTTTGATTGCTTCATGACAACACACTCTGGTGGTATTAGAATGTATGAGAATAACGGGTTGGGATATTTTACTGATATTTCACAGTCCGCAGGATTGACAACGCAAGGTTTCTTTATGCAAGGACAATTGGCCGACTTTGATAATGATGGCTTTTTAGATGTTCTTCATGCTGGTGGAAGTTTCGGGTATTATCACAACAATGGAAACAACACATTTACTCAAATGAACAATTTAATCGCCAATCCACAAACCATGCATGGTTATGGATTGGGTGATTTAAACAACGATGGTTTTACGGATATTTATGCCAATTATGGTAATGCCAATGGCTATGTTACCCCATCCAATCAAAACGATATTTTGTGGTTGAGCCAACCTAATGGTAATCACTGGGTAGGTTTTGACTTAGAGGGAACCATTTCTAATCGCAATGCTGTAGGGGCTTTGGTAGAAATTCATGGGCCATGGGGAACTCAAATTCGTGAAGTTCGTTCAGGAGTATCTTATGGTATTACCAATTCCAATATTTTGGTTTTTGGAATAGGAAGCAATGCAGCTGTTGATTACGCGGTAATTCATTGGCCAGCGGGCGGTACGCAAGTGGTAACAAATCCAACAGTTGATGCATACACACATTATCTTGAAACACCTTGTTTTGCTTATCCAATGGTAAGCATTACAAGCAATGGAGCAACCTCTATTTGCCCAGGCGATAGTGTTCAGCTTGGTGCATTTTTACAAAGTGGTACCGATATTTTTTGGTCAAATGGCCAAATTAATACGAACGTTACTGCAAATGAAACAGAATTGTTTACAGCCTATGCGTTTGATTCGATTTCAGGATGTTCATCTTCATCGGAGCAAATTGAAATTTTGATATTGGAGCAAATAGCACCGACAATTGATATGCAAGGTCAAGAGTTAACTTGCGAAGGTTCACCTGTATTACTAACTGCAAGTCCTGGAATTTCATATTTATGGAACAATGGTTGGACTGAGCAAATCTTGGAGGTAAACAATTCCGGAGAATACAGTGTTCAGGTCGATCGCGGATGTGGCTTTATTGGTTCGGAAGAAATGGTTAGTATTTCAATTATTGATGCTCCATCTTTGAATACTCAAAATTATCAACTTGATGTTTCGGGAGATATAGATATGTCGGTCATAGGAACTGGAGAAATTGGCTGGTATGACGATGCTGAAGGGGTTAATTTGTTGGCGATAGGCTCCAATTACTCAACCTATGTAAATTCAACGTCTACTTATTACGTTGAGGCAATTAACAGCTCTCCACTTATAACAGCACAAGGAGGAAATCCTAGTAATTCAACTTCTGGTCAGTATTCTAACTCGACATTTCATCTGTTGTTTGATGCCGCACAAGACATGATTATAGATAGTGTTATGGTATACGCATTGAATGCTGGACAGCGAAATATAGAATTGATTACTTCGTCAGGGGTACAAATCGCTTTTGGAACTTTTGATGTTCCTGCGGGTCAGTCTTATATCCCATTGAATTTTGCTGTTCCGCAGGGAACAGGATATGGTTTGCGACCATTGGTCAATTCCCAACCTGGTTTGTGGAGAGATGGCTTAGGATCTGCGCTTGCATACCCCTACCAAATTAATGACGTATCCAATAACACGCTAGCTACCATTACGGGGACGACGGTGCAACAGCCCAATTCATTTAATTACTATTACTACTTTTATGATTGGCACATTAGTGCTCCAACATTTGAGTGCTCGACAGGATTAGTTCCGATTACAGTTTATGTTGGGGAAGTTTTGGGTTGTAATAATTTGTTGGCATGTAATTATAATTCTATTGCTACTGTTGATGATGGAACCTGCGTATTTCCGGAATTGTATTACAATTGCATTGGCCAATGCCTCAACGATGCGGACAATGATGGTATTTGTGATGAGAATGAGATTTTGGGATGTACAGATTCTTCGGCCTCCAATTATAATCCAGCCGCAACGCAAGACGACGGAAGTTGCGCGCAGGTATTCACTTGCAATATCACCGCTTCCTCCACCACCTTGTGCGAAGGAGAGTCTGTGACATTGTCTGTTAATACAACAGGCGGTGTTGGTGCCTCCTCTCAACTTCCTGCCAATTTGCAACAAGGTTTGGTAGCCTATTATCCTTTCAATGGCAATGCCAATGATGAGAGTGGGAATGGGAACAATGGAGTAGTGAATGGGGCTACTTTGACGGCGGATAGGTTTGGGAATGTGGGGAGTGCTTATTACTTCTCAGATGATAAAATTGAAATTTCTCATAATCCTTCATTGGGATTTATTCAGAATCAAGGATTTTCAGTTAGCCTTTGGACCATCAGTGATATTGGTCATCCAACATCACATCTAATTGGTAAGAGACCTAACGGAGCGCAAAGTTTTAATTGGCATATAGCTGATTGGGAGGGTATACAATTCAGTAGCACCTCGTCGACTAATATATTTGGTGCCCTATCAAACCAACCAGTTAGTTCTCAATTTTGGAATCATGTCGTTGGAGTATATGACTCTGGAAATTGGTTGTTATACTTAAATGGAGAACTTATCATCAGTTCATATTCTTCTTTTTTCACTTCAGATGCAAATACTCCTTTGGTTATAGGTAATTCAGGAAACTGGGGTGGATATTTCGGAAAAATTGATGATGTTGTGATATACAACCGCACCTTATCCCCCTCTGAAATCCAACAACTCTATACGGCACAATCTTACACTTGGTCCAATAACGAAACCACACCAATCATCACTGTATCTCCAACAACAAACACCACTTATTCTTGCACCGTCACCCAAGGCAATCAGACTTGCACGGCCAGTGTGGACATTTCGGTGAATCCCAATATCGCCAACACCATCAGCGCTACCATCATTCAAGGTGAAACCTACACATTGGGTGCGCAGACATTAACCTCCGCTGGGACTTACGCAGAGGTGTTTACTTCTGCAGCTGGATGTGATTCAACAGTGACTTTGACTTTGAGTGTGGAACCGTTGTTGACTTGTGAGATAAACGCACCAACAACAACCTTGTGCGAAGGCGAATCGGTTACGTTGTCCGTAAATACAACTGGCGGCGCAGGCGCATCATCCCAATTACCCGCCAACTTGCAACAAGGTTTGGTAGCCTATTATCCTTTCAATGGTAATGCCAATGATGAGAGTGGGAATGGTTTTGACGGTATTGTTCAAGGTGCTAGCATTACTCAGGATAGAAATTCTCTGGATGGAAGAGCTTATTATTTTAACAACTCATTCATTGATATCTCTGGATATCCAATCATTAATCAAGGAGCGACTGAGAAGTCAATTTTGTGTTGGATAAAGATGGATTCACCAGGTGACTTCTGGAACATGATTGTATCTACAGGGCAAGGAAGTTCTCAGGGAGCTGGTTCTGCCCAAAATGGTAAGACATTTAGCATGAGAGCTCTTCAATGCTCTGAGCCAAAATCAAAATTATCTTTAATGGCTTGGGATGCTAATTCGACAGGCTACGATTTTTGCCCTAGTTCCAGTGTTAAGTTGGATGATGGAATATGGCATTTTGTGGCATTGACTTTTTCAAATAATGTTCTCAATGGTTTTGTTGATGGAAGTTTAAGCTATTCTCACAATTACCCTGTGGGCTTTATCAATACCAACGGGCAATCTAATTTTATTGGAAAGAGTAATCATCAAGGATGGGAGACTTTTTTCAAAGGGATTATAGATGATATCGCCATCTACAACCGCGCCTTATCGCCTTCCGAAATCCAACAACTCTACACCGCGCAATCTTACGCCTGGTCCACCAACGAAAACACCCCCACCATAACGGTTTCCCCAACCCAAACCACCACCTATACCGCTACCGTCACTACCGCAACCCAAACCTGCACCGATAGCATCACGATTACGGTCAACCCATTGTTGACCTGGTACGCTGATACAGACACAGACGGCTTCGGTAACCCGGATGACGTTGTACAAGATTGCAACCAACCACAAGGGTATATCGCCGACAACACCGACTGCAACGATGACGATGCTACGACTTATCCTAGAGCATCCGAGATCTGTGACAACAACCGTGACGAAAACTGTGATGGTGTCGATTCCCTTTGCTTTGTTCCAATTTTGGGTTGTACCGATGTGAACGCCTGCAACTTCAATCCAGAGGCCAATACTGACGACGGCAGTTGTATTTTACCACAAACCGAAACTTGCAACGGTTTGGATGACAACTGCAATGGTCAAGTAGACGAGGGTATCTCTATCGCCTCCGTCAATGCTGTTTCAGCAACAACAGCTTTGTATCCCGTTTGTTCCGGCAATAGCATTCGCTCTGCCAACTTGAACAACGGTGCCAACTCTGCTGTGATTGAGGGCAATGGCAATGATCTTTGGTACAGCTTTACTGCCCAGTATAATACCTTTAGAGCGGGATTGTCAGCTGCTACGGGTGACAATGACCTGCGTCTATATACTATGACCCCCGGCGGCTGTCTAGAGCTCATCGAGACGGAACATGAAATCACCGCAGGCAATCAAACATTGTTGAGCGATCAGCTCAACGTGGGTCAAACCTACTATGTCGCAGTGCACAACATCAGCGGCCCTATGAACGCGAGTGCCAAGATTTGTTTCAACCATTTGACGGGTTCAACTTGCGACCATTATTACAGCAACAACACAGGAATCTACAATTCTGTCTGTAACAGCTTCAAGGCGCAATACCGAGCTAATGCCGTGTCTTATGGATTTGAAGTGTTGTCTGCTTCGCAGAACAGCATTGATCAAGGTATTACATCTTGGACGTACACAACACCTAACGCTGTTTCTGTAGTTTCCCGATTAGGAATGATTTTACCCGCTAATCAGGGAATTGCCCCAATTCTTTATACTTTAAAAGTTCCAGTTCTTTACTCCTTATTTGACGCGGCCGGAAACTTTGAGAATCTTTTCGCTCAAGCGACATCAACCTGCACCGTCACGCTCAATGCAGAAGCTACAATTGCTTTGAGAAGCTCTGACCGCTGCCCAACCAACAAGTCGCTCACCTCAACCATCGCTCCGGACAGAACAGTATGCGGCGCCATGCGTTATGATTGGGAGTTAACGGAAATATTGCCCAACCCAGGTGTGGCGCAGGTCGTTCAAGGTGGCGCTTATGCCAGTGCTTTCTTCTTGAGCAATGTTCCAGGTATCACTGTCGGTAAGACCTACAGTGTTAGAGTGAGACCAGTACATAGCAGTGGAATCACAGGCAATTGGGGAGCAGTGCAGTGTTTGAGAGTGGGGTCAGCGGGACTGGTTAACCACCCCGGCTCTGCTGACGCAGATCCACCCCTCCTCCCGAAGCATCGGGACGCTTTCGCAGCAGGAGGGGAGATGATTGCGAGCTATGCCATTTACCCCAACCCAACATCAATAGGTAGTTTTGTATTACAATATAATGGCGCTCGTAGGGGCGAATTGATATTCGCCCAGGAACCAACCACATCAGAATCGAACTTCGCCCAGGAATCCATGACGGAATTGGTCATGATGGACATCACCGGTAAGGTTGTGTTTAAAACCAACGTTGTGTTGAATGGAAATTTGGCTGAAATCCATTTCGGAGATTTGGAATCGGGGCTTTATTTGGTTGATTTTGGTGGGGAAAGATCAAGGGTTCAGGTGTTGAGATAAAGATGTTACTGAATAGCGTCCTTTGCGAGAGCCTGGCGCCCTTGGCGTTAAATGAAAATTCATAAAAACGCAATGCTCGCCAAGATGGCGCAAAGCACGCAAAAGGAAAGTCCGAAACTTCACCCTTTCACCAACGCCTCCAAACAATCCACCCACGCGGCTGAATCATTCAAGCTGGGGACGAGTTGTACTTTATGACCACCATGCTCCTCAAATAATTCTTGGTATTCATCGCCTATCTCGATGGTGGTTTCCAAACAGTCCGCGACAAAGGCTGGAGAAAAGACTAATAATTTCTTGGCTCCTTTCTTGGCCAAATCTTCTATCACATGATCAGAGAACGGCTCTATCCAGCCTTTGCCCAAACGACTCTGAAACCCTACGGTGTAGCGATCTTCAGGTATGCCCATACTAGCCACAATGCTTCTGGTAGTGGCATAACAAGTGGCCTTATAACACAACTTGTTCTCGTCGTTGATTTCATGCTCACAACTGTGGTTGCGGCATTTGTTGTCTTTGTAAATTTTGTCCAATTGTCGCTCCGGCAAACCATGGTAGCTGAACAACACATGGTCATAGTCTTGCCAATTGTACTCCGCTGCTCGCTTGTGCCATGCTTTCAAAAACAATGGATGATCGTGAAATTGTGCTACAATTTTAATCTCCGGAAAGGTCCACCAGCTGCTCATCAACTTCATTACCCGTTCTATCACACTGCCCGTTGATGCAGATGCATATTGCGGGAACAAGGGAATGATGACCAACTTCTCTGGTCCCCATTCTTCAATCTCCTTCAGTGCTAATTCGATCGATGGGTTTTGGTAACGCATCGCCAAATAGACCTTGGTGTATTTTTCGTCAAATCGCGCTTGTAATTGTTGTTGATTGGTGCGCCCAAAATGAATCAATGGTGAGCCTTGCTCTGTCCACAACTCTTGGTAAATCTTGGACGATTTGCGGTGCCTAAAAGGAACAATGATTCCATTGACCAAAATGCTCCGCCCAATTGCATTGATATCAATGACACGTGGGTCATTTAGAAATTGAGTCAAATATCGGTATACTGCACCTGGATAAGGATTGTCCGGTGATCCCAAATTGATGAGTAAAACAGCCGTTTTTTTCATACTGCAAAACAACAAAACTTTAATCATCCACAAGCGATTATCTTTGTCCCGATGAATAAAAATTTGAAATCCATGACTGGCTACGGCAAAGCCGAAGGGATTGTTGCCGAGCAACGCCTGGTGGTTGAAGTGCGCAGCCTCAACAGCAAACAATTGGATCTGAACGCCCGCATTCCCTATTTCTTGCGCGATCAAGAAATGGCCTACCGTTCTGCTGTTGCAGAAGCTTGCATCAGAGGAAAAGTGGATATATTCATTCAATCTGAAAATGTAAAAGGTCAAGGCGCTCCTGTTTTGAACACTACATTGATGAATCAATATGCGGCATTGCTCAAGAATTTTGTGCAAGAACAGAATTTGACTGATGCTGATGTATTGGCGGCGGTGTTGCGCATGCCAGAGGTTTTGAAGTCTGAGGAAACTGCTTTTTCAGAAGAGCAAATCAAAGAAGTACGTGTTTTATTGCAACAAGCCATTGCCAATTTGGGCAACTACCGCAAGCAAGAAGGCGATGCGCTTTTCAATGATATTTGGCAAAGAGTACAACTGATTTTGCAATACCGTGATCAGTTGGAAAAGCCAGTCAAAGACAGAGATGAAAAAGTGCGCAACAGAATCAAGACTTCGTTGGAAGAATTGATTCCAGCGGATAAAGTAGATGAGAATCGCTTTGAGGCTGAATTGATTTATTATTTGGAGCGTTTGGATATCTCAGAAGAGTTTCAACGATTGAAGACCAATTGCGATCATTTTTTAGAAGAGTTGAACGGTGCAGGTCAAGGAAAAAAGTTGGGATTCATTGCCCAAGAAATGGGAAGGGAAATCAATACCATTGGCAGCAAAGCCAATGATGCAGACATTCAACGTTTGGTTGTCATGATGAAAGACGAACTGGAAAAAATCAAAGAGCAGCTCAACAACGTGCTCTAATTTGATTATTTTCGCATATGGGTAAAGCGATTATTTTTTCAGCCCCCAGCGGCGCAGGCAAAACCACCATTGTCCGTCATTTGATGGCGATAGAGGCCTTTCATTTGGCCTTTTCAGTTTCCGCTACCAGCAGACCACAACGCGGCAATGAAGAGAACGGAAAAGATTATCATTTCCTAACTCCAGATGCATTTTTGAAAAAAGCCCAGGGTGGTGAATTCATTGAATGGGAGGAGGTTTACAAAGATCAATATTACGGAACACTAAAGTCAGAAATAGAGCGCATCTGGTCCGAGGGAAAGAACGTGATTTTTGATGTGGATGTGCAGGGTGGAATGAATTTGAAAAAGATTTTTGGCGACAAGGCTTTGTCTGTTTTTGTGCAACCGCCAAGCATTGAGGTGTTGACCTTCAGACTGCGCAACCGCAGCACCGAGAGTCCTGAGAAAATTGCCATGCGGGTAAACAAAGCCAGTTCTGAAATGAAATTTGCTGAAAAATTTGATGTCCAATTGCTCAACGATGACCTCAGCAAAGCCCTGGTAGAAGCTGAGAAACTTTTGCATCAATTTTTAAAACCGTAATGGTTGTTGGCTTGTACTTTGGGTCTTTTAATCCAGTGCATCAGGGTCATGTGCATTTGGCACTTGCCTTTCAACAGCAAGCGCAAGTAGATGAAGTGTGGTGGGTGTTGAGCCCGCACAATCCTTTTAAACAGCAGTCAGATTTGGCATCATTTGATCACCGCTCTGCCATGATTCAATCGGTTTTACCTCACCATCATGTGCTGTGTAACATGGAAGAAAATTTGCCTAAGCCTTCTTTTACCATACAAACTTTGCGCGCATTGCAAAGTCAATTTCCGCAACACCATTGGGTCATGCTCATGGGTGCGGATAGCTGGAATGCCTTGCCCACGTGGAAAGAGGGTCCAACCATCGAAGCTGAATTTCCCATTTGGGTTTATCCAAGAACATCGGACAATGGAGCTGCATGTGCCTTGCGAAAAGGACCTTGCAAAGTTTTGAGCGGAGACCTCATGTCTGTCACCAGCACTGCTATCAGACAAGCGGTTGCAGAAAAAAAAGAAAAACCCCATGGCGTGACCGATGCAGTGTGGGATTACATCGTTGAACATCAATTGTATTAAGTCCTTATCTGAACACACTTTAAATAAGCAAGGAAATTTTTGATTTTCCGTATTGTGTATAGCATCCGGTGTTATTTTCGTGCCGAATAAAAAGATTATGGCAAAAGGAATATTTAAATCTTCGTTAACCAAGAAATACACCATGGCAGCCACGGGCTTGTTCTTGATTTCTTTCTTGGTGGTGCATGCGGCAATCAACGCAATGATTTTCTTCAATGATGGAGGAAAGACTTTTAATGAATGGGGCCATTTTATGGGTACCAATTTGATAGTTCGTACTATGGAAATTGGATTGTTTGCAGGATTGATTCTCCACATTGTGGACGGATTGGTTTTGTTCTTTCAGAATCGCGCAGCGCGTCCAGTAGCCTATGCTTATGAAAAGCCCAATGCCAGCAGCAAGTGGTATTCGCGCAGCATGGCCATCTTGGGTACTTTGATTTTGTTTTTCTTAATCATTCACTTGAAAGATTTTTGGTTAAAGACCCGCATCACAGGTTTGACAGGTGAAAAGCACGTGTTTGTCAATGGTGTTTGGATGGAAAATCTTTACTCAGAAATGCGATTGGTATTTTCTGAATTGTGGGTGGTGATTGTTTATTTGTTGGGCTGCTTTTCATTGTTCTGGCATTTGTTGCACGGCTTTAGAAGTGCTTTCCAATCTTTGGGTTGGAACCAAGGACAATACGGCCAAGCGATCGCTTTCACTGGAGATGCTTTTTCGGTGTTCATCAGCGCATTGTTTGCATCAATGCCAGTAGCCATGTATTTACAACTTGTACATTAAAAAATTGACCATGGAACTCATCAATAAAATTCCAGATGGACCACTCGATCAGAAGTGGACCAAGTACAAAAACACAGCTCGTTTGGTAAATCCTGCCAACAAGCGCAACATTGACGTCATTGTTGTTGGAACAGGTTTGGCTGGTGCTTCTGCAGCAGCTTCATTGGCAGAGATGGGATACAAGGTGAAGGCGTTGTGTTTCCAAGATTCTCCTCGTCGCGCGCACTCGATTGCGGCACAAGGCGGAATCAATGCAGCCAAGAATTACATGAACGATGGTGACTCTACTTATCGTTTGTTTTATGATACAATCAAAGGTGGTGACTACCGTGCTCGTGAAGCCAACGTATACCGTTTGGCTGAAGTGAGCGCCAACATCATTGACCAATGTGTTGCGCAAGGTGTTCCTTTTGCACGTGATTACGGTGGATTGTTGGACAACCGTTCTTTTGGTGGTACGCAAGTTTCTCGTACTTTCTATGCCAAAGGACAAACAGGACAGCAATTGTTGTTGGGTGCATACTCAGCGTTGAGCCGTCAAGTGGGAAAAGGAAATGTGACCATGTTGAATCGCCACGAGATGTTGGATGTGGTTGTCATAGAAGGCAAAGCACGTGGTATCATTGCCCGCAACTTGGTGACTGGAGCCATTGAGCGCCACTCCGCACATGCTGTGGTATTGTGCACCGGTGGATACGGAAACGTATTCTTCTTGTCTACCAACGCCATGGGTTCCAATGTTACTGCAGCATGGAGAGCGCACAAGCGCGGTGCCTTGATGGCCAATCCGTGCTTCACACAAATTCACCCCACTTGCATTCCAGTGAGTGGTGATCATCAATCCAAATTGACTTTGATGTCAGAGTCGTTGAGAAATGATGGTCGCATTTGGGTGCCCAAATTCAAAGAAGATGCAGAGGCCATTCGTGCCAAGAAATTAAAACCAACCGATTTGGCTGAAGATCGCCGCGACTATTATTTGGAGCGTCGTTACCCAGCTTTCGGAAACTTGGTTCCCCGTGATGTTGCGTCACGCGCTGCCAAGGAGCGTTGCGATGCTGGTTTTGGCGTTAACGCCACAGGAGAAGCTGTTTATTTGGACTTTGCCAGTGCGTTTGAGCGTTATGGAAAACAACAAGCTACCGTAAAAGGTTTGCACAATGCTTCGCATGACGAGATTGTCGCCATGGGTAAAAAAGTGGTTGAGCAGAAGTACGGCAACTTGTTCCAGATGTATGAGCAAATTGTTGCGGAGAATCCATACGAGACGCCCATGATGATTTATCCTGCGGTGCATTACACAATGGGTGGATTGTGGGTAGATTATGAATTGATGACCACCATCAAAGGTTGCTACGCTTGTGGAGAGGCCAACTTCTCTGACCACGGTGCCAACCGCCTAGGCGCATCTGCTTTGATGCAAGGTCTGGCCGATGGATATTTTGTACTTCCTTACACCATCGGAAACTATTTGGCTGATGAAATCAGCACAGGAAAAATCTCAACCGATGCTCCGGAATTTGTTGCTGCAGAAGACAACGTTCGCAAGCAAGTAGAATCTTTGTTCAACAACAACGGAACCGTTCCAGTAGATCATTTCCACAGAAAGTTGGGAAAAATCATGTGGGACTATTGTGGCATGGCACGCAGCGAAGAAGGTTTGAAATTTGCCATCAGCGAGATTCAAAAAATCAGAGAGGATTTCTTCAAAAACGTTCGCATACCAGGTGTTCAAAACGGCATGAATCCAGAATTGGAAAAAGCATTGCGTGTAGCAGACTTTATCGATTTGGGAGAGTTGATGTGCAAGGACGCTTTGGAAAGAAACGAGTCTTGTGGTGGTCACTTCCGCGAGGAATACCAAACAGAAGAAGGAGAAGCCTTGCGTGTAGATGACGTATATAACTACGTTGCAGCATGGGAGTTCACAGGCAATCCATCCACACCAAGTTTGAGCAAAGAGGCATTGGTGTATGATAACATTAAAGTACAATCACGTAGTTATAAATAACAACATGGAAAACGGAATGAATTTGACATTAAAAGTATGGCGCCAAGCCAACGCAGAAGCCCAGGGTCAAATGACAGAATACAAATTGGGCAATGTCTCTCCAGACATGAGTTTCTTGGAGATGATGGATGTGCTCAATGATGAGTTGATTCGCAAGGGAGAAGATCCTGTAACGTTTGACCATGACTGTCGTGAAGGTATTTGTGGCATGTGCTCGATGTTCATCAACGGAGAGGCGCACGGTCCCAATCGCGGAGTAACCACTTGTCAATTGCACATGCGTTCTTTCAAAGATGGTGACACCATCTACATTGAGCCATGGAGAAGTGCGGGTTTCCCAGTGATCAAGGATTTGATGGTGGACCGTTCAGCATTTGACCGCATCCAACAGGCAGGAGGTTTTGTTTCTGTGAATACTTCTGGAAGAACATTGGATGCTAACGCGATTCCCGTGCCCAAGGATGATGCAGACAAAGCTTTTGATGCAGCAACTTGCATCGGTTGTGGAGCTTGCGTGGCCTCTTGCCCCAATGGTTCTGCCATGTTGTTTGTAGGAGCTAAAGTTTCTCAATTCGCATTGTTGCCGCAAGGTCATCCTGAGCGTTATGATCGCGTAGAAAATATGGTGAAGCAAATGGACGAAGAAGGTTTCGGAAATTGCTCCAATATTGGTGCATGTGAAGTGCAATGCCCTAAGAGCATTAGCATTGAGAACATTGCCCGCATGAACCGCGAGTATTTGGCGGCCAATCTTAAGGCGTAATTCTAGAAATTAATGTAGGCTGAACTTCAATCCCATCGGATTGTTGTTCAGCTATGCATTTGTTATTTCCCCATCAACTTTTTTATCCTTTCCCTGAAGAGCAAGACATTGTCCTTTGGGAACACCCTCTTTATTTTTCCCAATACCCTTTCCACCGTCAAAAATTGGTGCTGCACCGCGCGTCCATGAAGGCTTATGCGGATGCGCTATTGGCTGAGGGAAAGACAGTGAGCTATTGGAATTTTGATTCGCCTGAGCCGGAGTTGTTTTTTAGTTCAACAGAGCAATCGGTGACGATGTACAATGTGGTGGATGATTATTTGGAAAGAGAGATTCATTCGCTTTGCAATAACATGAAGGTTTTGGATACCCCCAACTTCTTTTTGAGTCATGCGGAAGTGATGGAAACCTTTGGAAAGAAGAAACGCTTTTTGTTGTTTGATTTCTACAAACAACAGCGCAAAAAGACGGGATGGTTAATGGAAGGAGACGAACCCAAAGGAGGTGCTTGGTCATTGGATGCGGAGAACAGAAAGAGGTTGCCCAAAGGGCATCAGGCGCCATTGCCTTGGTTTCCAGAAGAGGATCAGCATGTAGCTGAGGCAAAAGACTATGTTCAGCAGAAATTTCCCCACGCATTTGGTGAGGTAAAAACATGTTGTTTCCCCATTCACCGGGAAGCTGCGCTCAAAGTATTGCAAGATTTTATTGAGAATCGATTGTTGCATTACGGGGAATACCAGGATGCCATTGATGGACAACAATCTTGGGTTTACCACAGTTTATTGACTCCCGCCCTGAACATTGGATTATTGAATCCACGTGAAATTTGTCAAACGGTTATTGACTTTTATGACAAAAATCCTCACTTGCCCTTGAATGCCGTGGAAGGATTTATTCGTCAAGTTTTGGGATGGAGGGAATACATCAGAGCGGTTTATGTGGTGAAAGGTCGCGCGGAGCGAACCAAGAATTTTTGGCAGTTCAAAAGGAAGATTCCAGCCTCTTGGTGGACAGGCACAACGGGCATCACGCCGGTGGATGATGTGATTCAGAAAATCAAGAAGACAGGCTATGCCCATCACATAGAAAGATTGATGGTCTTGGGCAATTTCATGTGTTTGTGTGAATTTGATCCCGATGAGGTTCATGCTTGGTTCATGGCTCTATTCATCGACGCCTATGATTGGGTGATGGTACCCAACGTTTATGGAATGTCGCAATATGCAGATGGCGGAATCATGAGCACTAAGCCCTACATCAGTGGCTCCAATTATGTGCACAAGATGTCCCATTATCCCAAGGCGGAGTGGAGTGGGATATGGGATGCATTGTTTTGGCGATTTATTTTTCAGCACCGCTCGTTTTTCTTGTCCAATCCCAGGCTGTCCATGATGGTGAGGACATTGGAAAAAATGCCCGAAGCAAAGCAACGGGCATTGATTGATGAGGCAGAAAATTATTTGCTTACGCTGGATTTAGCAAACGGGACAGACTAACTTTTTGCGCAATCATGCCGTGCAAGGCATCAATGGCTACACGTTCTTGCTTCATGGTATCGCGGTCACGAATGGTGACCATATTGTCTTCCAATGTTTCATTGTCTACAGTGATGCAGTATGGAGTACCAATGGCGTCTTGTCTTCTGTATCTGCGACCCACAGCGTCTTTGTCGTCGTATTGCAAATTGAAATCGTATTTCAATAGATCTACGATTTCTTTGGCTTTCTCAGGCAATCCATCTTTTTTCACCAAAGGCAAAATGGCCACTTTCACAGGAGCCAATGCAGGGTGAATGGAAAGTACAGTGCGCTCTGCTCCCTCTTCTCCGTCTTTTCCAGGAACCATCTCTGTGCGGTAAGCATTGCTCAATACAGCCAAGAACATGCGGTCCAATCCAATGGAAGTTTCCACCACATAGGGTACGTAGCTTTCGTTGGTTTCGGGGTCGAAATAACGCAATTTTTTACCTGAGAATTCTTCGTGTTTGCTCAAATCGAAATCTGTTCTGCTGTGGATTCCTTCCAATTCTTTGAAGCCCATCGGGAAGTTGAACTCAATGTCACAAGCGGCATTGGCATAGTGGGCCAATTTGATGTGGTCATGAAATTTGTAGTTCTCTGTACCCATGCCCAATGCGTTGTGCCATGTGATGCGGGCATTTTTCCAGTAGTTGTACCATTCCATTTCAGTGCCCGGCTTGCAGAAAAACTGCATTTCCATTTGTTCAAATTCACGCATGCGGAAAATGAATTGGCGGGCAATGATTTCGTTTCGGAAAGCTTTTCCAATTTGTGCAATACCAAAAGGCAATTTCATGCGGCCTGTTTTCTGCACGTTAAGGAAGTTGACAAAAATACCCTGTGCGGTTTCAGGACGGAGGTAAATGATACCTGCATCACCGGATACAGCACCCAATTCAGTTTTGAACATGAGATTGAATTGGCGCACTTCAGTCCAGTTTCTAGAACCCGATTCAGGACAAGCAATTTCGCACTCGTCAATGAGGTTTTTAAGGGCCACCAAATCAGAAGATTCCAAGGCCGCTTTCATTTTGCCATGCACATCGTCTATTTTGGCTTGGCTGCGGAGCACATTGGTATTGGTGGCGCGGAATTGCTCTTCATTGAAGGCATCACCAAATTTGTTTTTGGCTTTGTCAATTTCCTTTTGGATTTTGGCTTCTGACTTGGCCATGTATTCTTCGAGCAGCACATCTGCACGGTAGCGCTTTTTGCTGTCTTTGTTGTCAATGAGGGGGTCATTGAAAGCATCCACGTGTCCACTGGCTTTCCAAGTGGTGGGGTGCATAAAGATGGAAGAGTCCAATCCCACAATGTTTTGGTGCATGCGGGTCATGGCGGTCCACCAGTAATTTTTAATGTTGCTTTTTAGTTCAACGCCCAATTGACCATAGTCATAGGCGGCACTGAGTCCATCATAAATTTCAGATGAGGGAAAAACAAAGCCATACTCCTTGGCATGTGAGATGACCAGTTTCAGTTTATCTTCTTGTTGCATGTTGCAAAAATAGGGCTTGTTGAAAGGGATAAAAAACAAATGTTCATTGACAATTGATTGTTGAAGATTTTACAAGGGTTTAACATGAAACGTAGAGAATGAGATAAAAAGTAGCGTTATTTTTGCACACCTACAAATTCGTCATTTCCCAATTGTTTATTACTTAAACTTTAGTCTGGTTTATTTAAAAATCTGGTTATGAGTATTTTAAGTATTAAAAAGAAAATGTAACAAAAATCAGTTTTGAACGTACAATGGGGTCAAACATAAATCAATTATCCACCATGAAAACAAATTTACGTAGTTCTGTGTTGCTGAATACGCAGCGGAAAAAAAAGAAATGGAAGTTCCATTCTTCATTTGTGTTGGGCATTCTTTGGGTGTTGTTGATGGGCTTGTTCCCTTTGGTCAGCAGCGCTCAGATTGCCCAGCGGGGGACGGCTACGTCAGCAATCAGCACGACAACTTCAGTAACTGTAACCAAACCTTCAGGCTTGACTGTTGGAGATGTTATGATTGCTACCATCAATCAAGCTGATAATGACGGCAATTCCCTTGCAAATGCGACAAGTACAGGATGGACTCTAGTCAATGGTGCAAAATATTACGATGACGGGAATAACAATGAGTGGTGGGGCACAGTATTGTACAAGGTTGCATATGCGACTGATGTAGCTGCTGCAGATTTTGTATTTACTGGTAGTGGAGCTGCTGACGACATGCAAGCAAGTATCGTTGCTTTTTCAGGTGTAAATCCATCTAATCCAATAGACGTTGCTGGCACATTCACAAGTAGTTCGACCAACGATAATTCCCTTTCTGCAAATGCAGTTACAACTACGACGAGCAACGCAGCAGTAATTATGCTCGCAATGATTTCAGACGATAGAGATTTTAATGGCAATTGGAATACAACATCTCCAGGTTCTTTGACGGAGCTTTTTGATGTTCCTTTTAATGCTGATCTGGATATGGGAATCGGTGGTGCATGGTTATTAAAACCGAGCGCTGGATCCACGGACAACGGAACTGTCACACTGTCAGGAAATGCGAGAGACGGGGCAATTTTAATAGCATTAAGAGCGGCAACACCAGGTAGCACACATGCGCTAGTTTTTCCCTCAAATGGTACTTTTACTGTTCCCAATTGTGTGACAAGCCTTACTGTTGAAGCATGGGGCGGCGGCGGCGGCGGTTTTAATGGAGACAACAGCGGTGGCGGAAAAGGCGGTGGCGGTGGCGGATATGCCAAAGGTACAATTGCTAATGCTACAGGTTCATATTCAGTTACAGTTGGTACTGGTGGTGCTGAGAATTCAAATGGTACTGCATCTACTTTTGGTTCAACGCTCGTTGTTGCAGATTTCGGTCGTGGAGGAACTAGCTCTACGAATGGAGGTGGAGCAGGAGGAACAGCCAATACGGGCAACGTAACAACCTCAAATGGAGGTAATGGAGGTAATGGAAATACTACGGATGACGTTGGCGGCGGTGGTGGCGGAGCCGGTGGGCCAAATGGAGCTGGTGCCAATGGTGAGAATGGAGGTGGTAATGTCGGTGGTAATGGAGGTGTCGCAAGTAATGGCTCAGGAGGAAACGGAGGAAATGGAGGAAACGGAGGAAACGGAGCTATTGGTGGATCTACAGCTTTAAGCGGTGGCGGCGGCGGTGGCGGCGGCGATAACGGCACTAACGGCGGAAGTGGCGGATTTCATGGCGGTGGCGGTGGCGGCGGCGAAAATGGCGGTGGTATAGGAGGCCTCGGATTGGTTATTGTAACCTACACTTTACCCAACAACCCAACGATTACTCTAACCAATACAACAGCTACTTCATGTTTTAGTGCCTCAGCGCAAAATGTAACATTGGCATACTCAACAACCACAGGTTGCCCTGATCTATATAGCATTGATTTTGCATCAGGCATTACAGATGTTATTGACGCCAATTTATCTGGAAGTTCCGTAACAATTGCATTGCCAGCTAACTTAATAGCGGGTACTTACACAGGTACTCTGACTGTAAAAAATAGTAATTATGGTTTTGTTAGTAGTGGTTATTCAATTACAATAACTGTAACAGCTGCAAATACTGCAGGAACAGCATCAAGCACTCCAACCCTTTGTATCAACACTGCGTTGACCAACATCACGCATGCTACAACAGGAGCAACAGGAATTGGAACGCCGACGGATTTGCCAGCTGGAGTAACTGCAGCGTGGGCTTCCAATACCATCACGATTTCTGGAACTCCAACAGCTTCGGGAACATTCAACTATAGCATCCCATTGACTGGGGGTAATGCGGGATGTACAGCGGCTGCAACAGGAACGATAACAGTGAATGCTGCGACGGTGCCAGCGGTCAGTATTTCATCTAGCGATTCAGACAATAGCATCTGTTCAGGAACCAGCGTAACTTTCACTGCTACCCCCACCAACGGCGGAACTACACCGAGTTATCAATGGAAATTGAATGGTACCAACGTGGGTACCAATAGCGCTACATATTCCAATTCGTCCTTGGCTGATGGTGACAATGTGCAAGTGGTGATGACTTCCAATGCGGCATGCGCATCTCCTACTACTGCTACTTCTAATGGCATAGCAACGGGTGTAACACCAACCCCTACACTGTCTTTGACTTCTTCAGTGGGGAATACCATTTGTGCAGGAACAGCTGTAACCTTTACTTCATCTGGAGCCGCGCAATATCAATTTTTCATTGATGGTGTTTCGCAAGGCGCAGCCTCCGCCACCAGTACGTTTAATACTTCTGCCTTGACCAATGGTCAGGTGGTTTCTGTTCAATCCACCGGCGTTTCTGTTGTTCCTTCTAACGGAACAGCTTTTGTGCTGGATGGAACCATGGAAGCCAATTGGGGAAGCGCTTTGGCCACTTCTGCAGGGGGACCCTCACCGGGATTTGGCGCAGGCCATGAACTGAATGCTTTGTATGCGAGCGCTAATCAGAATAATTTGTTTGTCGGAGTGGCGGGCAATGTGCAGTCAGGCAATCGTATTTTGGTTTGGATTGACTCCAAAACAGGTGGATACACCAATGGAAATTATGGACGTTCAGGTGCTCCGCAAGGGGTGGACGACATCAACAGTGGAATCAGCTTTGATGCTGGATTTGCTGCAGATTATGTTTTGGTCATAGGCGTGAGTAGCGGTCAGTATTTTTATGATTTGTACACGCTTTCTGGCACGTCTGGTTCAGGAGGTGGACCCAATCAGTATTTGGGTTATACCAATGCCGCATCAGCTCCTACGACACTGTTTAATTTGGGAGCCGTGATGGGCGCCAATCCGGCTAACAGCAACAATACCAGAGGATTTGAGGTGCAAATTCCAAAATCTTTGTTGGGATACACCACAGGCGCGGTGCAGTTGTTTGCCATGTACACTTCTGAAGGCGGATTTTTGAGCAATCAGTTTTTGACCAGAGCCAATAGTGGTGATGGAAATTATACCAATACCAATACCAACTTTGCTGCAGCCAATCCCAATCCAGTTGCCATGTCTACCACCACTTGCCCAGCAACGGGTAGTATTACCATGACGGTGAATCCCAATGCAACCATTGCTTTGACTTCAGCTGGATCAACGAACAATCAAACGCCATGTGCAGGTAATGCGATAACCAATATCACCTATGCTTTAGGTGGAGGAGCAACAGGCGCAACTGTATCAGGTTTGCCAACGGGCGTAAGTGCCAATGTATCGGGTGGTGTGGTCACCATTTCTGGAACACCCACGGCAACAGGTGTCTTCAATTACACAGTAACTACAACAGGAACTTGTTCCCAAACAACGGCTACTGGTACTTTGACGATTAGACAGATTACTTATGCCAACTTGCAATTCCCTGCAACAGGTAGTGTTTGTGTCAACGGAACTTACGACGTTTTCGGTCGTGTTTATGCGGCTGGATTGACAGAAGCTCCAGCAGCCAATGCCAACGTGGAAGCGCAGTTTGGATACCATACGGCCAATACCGATCCAAGCACTTGGACCAACTGGTCTGCTGCAACTTGGAATGTTCAGTCCAACAATGACGATGAGTACTCTGCTGCTTTCAATACTACTTTGGCCGCAGGGACTTATTATTATGCCTATAGATACCGGATTTTTGGTTGCACGTGGGTTTACGGAGGATACAGTGCTGGCGCTGGCGGCATTTGGAACGGAACCAGCAATGTGAATGGACAAGTGGTATTGAATGCCAACAACACCATTGCCTTGACTTCAGCCGCAGGAACCAATGCTCAAACCCCTTGTATCAATACAGCGATTACCAACATCACTTATGCAACCACAGGTGCTACAGGTGCTACAGTTTCAGGATTGCCTGCGGGAGTCTCAGGAACATGGGCATCCAATGTTTTCACCATTAGTGGTACACCCACTGCCAGTGGTACCTTCAACTATACCGTTACCATGACTGGTGGTTGTACGGGAGGCACCAATACCGCAACGGGAACGATTACAGTAAGCGCCAACAATACCATAGCGCTTACTTCTGCCGCTGGAACAGCGAATCAAACGCAAAACGCGGGATTTGCCATTACCAATATTACCTATGCTACAACAGTAGCTACTGGCGCAACCGTTAGTGGATTGCCAACAGGTGTAACTCCCAACTGGGCTGCTAATGTTTTGACGATAAGCGGAACGCCTACGGCCACAGGAACTTTCAACTACACCATTACCATGACAGGCGGATGTACGGGCGGCACCAATACAGCAACAGGTACCATCACGGTAATTCCTAATGCTGTATCATTGACGACGATGGATGTTCAAACTTGTCAGAATTTTAATTCACTTCCAACCACTGGTACTACATCCGCGCTTCCTTTGGGCTGGTATTTATCTGAAACAGGAACCAATGCCAACGCAACACATACTGCAGGGACAGGATCAAGTAACGTTGGAGATACGTATAATTTAGGCGCCACTGGTAATGCAGACAGAGCATTGGGGGGCTTGCTTTCCACTACACTCGTGCCTACCATCGGAGCTCAATTTTTGAACAATACAGGAAATACCATTTCTATTTTAACGGTTTCTTATACAGGAGAAACGTGGAGAGTCGGAGGCACCAATCGTTCCGATAGACTAGATTTCCAGTACAGTATTAACGCTACCTCTTTGGCAATAGGAACTTGGGTTGATGAGAACAACCTTGACTATAGCAATCCAGGCCAGGCAGCTACGGGAAATGGATCCATTCAACATACTGCCAACATTAGCTTTACCATCAAAAATCTATCGATAGCGCCTGGTGCAAGCATATGGATCAGATGGACAGATTTGGATGTTACTGGTAACGATGATGCCATGGGGGTTGATGATGTTTGTATCACTCCTGTTACGCCTTGTACGCCAAGTGTGACCATTGCATCCAATGATGCAGACAATACTTTTTGTGTGGGTACTAGTGTTACTTTCACTGCAACTCCTACCAATGGAGGAGCTGGACCTGCTTACCAATGGAAGGTCAATGGCACCAACACTGGAACCAACTCTTCTACTTTCACCACCACCACATTGGCCAACAATGATGCCGTGAGCGTTGTGTTGACATCCAATGCTGCTTGTGCCGCAACAGCAACAGCCACGAGCACTGGCATTACCAATACAGTTAATCCCAACAACACAGCAGGAACAGCTTCAAGCACTCCTACGCTATGTATCAACACTGCGTTGACCAATATCACGCATGCTACAACTGGAGCAACAGGAATTGGAACAGCGACAGGTTTACCTGCTGGTGTAACAGCTGCGTGGTCTTCTAATACAATAACCATTTCTGGAACTCCAACAGCCTCTGGAACATTCAACTACAGCATTCCATTGACTGGAGGTTGCGGATCAGTGAATGCAACGGGAACGATAACCGTTAGCCCCAACAATACCATTACACGTACTTCAGCGGCAGCAACCGTTGCGCAGACTTTGTGTATCAACACGGCCATTACCAATATTACTTATGCCACAACTGGCGCAACAGGAGCAACAGTAACAGGCTTGCCTACTGGTGTTAATGGTAACTGGGCATCCAATGTTTTCACCATCAGTGGTACTCCTACTGCCAGTGGCACCTTCAACTATACCGTTACCATGACAGGTGGCTGTACGGGAGGCACCAATACTGCAACGGGAAGTATTGTAGTGAATCCAGTAAATGTGCCAAGCGTTCAGATTGGATCCAGTGTAGAAAGCATTTTGGGTTCAGCCTCTTGGAATTTTGATACGGCTGCACCTACAACAACTCCCAATAATGTAACCATTTCAAATGTTACAGCGGGTAACTCGAACAATCCAGGAGCATTGATTTCCAATGGAAATGCATCCGGTGGATACAATGGCGCATCTGGTGGAAACAATATCGCTTTGGGCGATGAAGGAAATGGTCTGAATACGGGCGCAGGTGGTAACGCTTATTTCCAATTCACCATTACTCCTGCTGCAGGCTATTGGTTTTCTTTGAACAGCATTGCTTTTGGTTCAAGAAGCAGTGGGAACAATGATGGTCCTCAAGATATTTCTATTCGATCAAGTGCAAATGGCTATGGATCCTCTATTTATACAGCTGGTATCAATGACAATTCCAATTGGGAATACATCAGCACGCCCATCAGCAATGCATTGGCAAGTGGCAGCAGTGCGGTGACGATCAGGGTGTATGGCTTTGGTGGAAATGGGAACAACAATAGCATCAATTGGAGAATAGACGATTTATTGATTGGCCTAACGGTTAACAGTTTGACTGCAGGAACTTCCAATACATTCTGCACGGGAACAACGCCCATGTTCATAGCTGCGCCTACCAACGGAGGCACAACTCCAGCCTACCAATGGCGCGTAAACGGGACAAATGTTGGGACCAATTCCAACGTGTATTTTAACCCAGCGTTGAATGACAATGATGTGGTGACTGTTATCATGACAAGCAATGCTACTTGCGCTTCCCCCACAACAGCAACTTCCAATGCAGTAACCGTGGACATTCAAACCTCTTTGCTAACCACTACAGGGGCTTCCAATTGTGGAAGCGGCAACTTGACGGTTAGTGCTACCAGCTCTTGTAATATTCCAGGAAGTAGCATTTCATGGTTTGCCAATGCTACGGGAGGAACAGCGTTAGCAACAGGAGCATCTTATGCAGCCAACTATAGCGCGACGTCAACGGTTTATGCCCAAGAGAATTTCATTGGTGGCGAAACAGTATATGGAAATGATGCTACTGGAACAGTCAACAGAGGATTGCAATTTACATTGTTCACGGATATCACATTGAACTCCGTGAATATAGAATCTGATGGCAGTGCCAACATTACCATACAATTGTGGAACGCCACTACCAATGCACCATTGGTAGTAAACGGAAATACTTATTCTGCAACGGTTCCTGTTGTAACAGGAAACAACGTTGAAACTTTGGGTTGGTTCATACCAGCAGGAGTGGGATATCGTTTGGTGGTGAGTAATATGGGTGGAAGAAATTTAACCAGAACGCCCAACTTTGCTTTCCCTGAGTCGCTTCCCGGTGTTGGAAGCATTACAGGAAACGTGGATACCAATGGCAATGACCGTTACAATATTTTCTACAATTGGAATTATAGTACTACACGTGTTCCCGCTACCGTTACCATTACGCCTAATGCCAATGCAGGAACTTTGAGTGGTAATCAAACATTGTGTTCAAGCGCTACAACCACATTCACTTCCAACGGAGATGCAGGTGGTGCATGGACTTCGAGTGATGAGACAGTCGCCACTGTTAATGGATCAACCGGTGTGATTAGTCCTGTAGCTGCAGGAACTGCGACCATTACCTACACTGTTTCAGGATCTAATGGATGCGCAAGTGGAACGGCAACAAGAACTGTAACAGTTCAAAGTTCAGTTACCCCAAGTGTATCGATTGCTTCTGACGATGCAGACAACAACATCTGTGCTGGAACGAGTGTGACTTTCACAGCTACCCCAACCAATGGTGGAACAACACCTGCTTACCAATGGAAGCTCAACGGTGCCGACGTTGGGTCCAACGTCGCCACCTATAGCTCCAGTGCTTTGGCAAATGGTGATGTGGTGACGGTTGTATTAACTGCCAACAATGTTTGTCAAACAAGCGCAACAGCCAATGGCAATAGCATCACGACAACGGTAACGAACAATGTTACGCCAAGTGTAACCATTGCAGCAAGCACAACGGACATCTGTCCAGGTGGCGGAACGAGCGTGACTTTCACAGCTACCCCAACCAATGGCGGAACACCGAGCTACCAGTGGAAGAGAAATGGCAATAACATCGGAACAAACTCAACTACTTTCACCAGCACTGCATTGGCAGGAGGTGATGTAATCACAGTTGTGATGACCGCGACCAATACTTGTCAAACGGCCAACACAGCCACCAGCGCGGGTACTACCATCAATGCGTTGACTGTGTATACTTACTACCAAGACAATGATGGAGATGGTTATGGACAAACTTCGAGCAGTGTTCAAGATTGCTCGCAACCAACGGGCTATGAAACCCAAGGTGGTGATTGTAATGATGCACAACTTGCGGTGAACCCAGGTGCTACTGAAATATGCAACACGATAGATGACGATTGCGATGGCAGCATTGATGAAGGAGTTCAAACAACTTATTACGCAGACGTTGATGGAGATACTTATGGAAACGCATCGAGCACGATAGCGGCTTGTGCCCCTCCAACAGGATATGTGTCCAACAGCAGTGA
>JBEISW010000362.1:0-1857 GCA_040375215.1 Crocinitomicaceae bacterium
AACTTGAATTACTTTGAAAAAATTCCACATTTTGTCATTGACTTTAAAGCCAAAGTCCTTTCTGATTTTAACATGATCACTAAAGGATGTGGTAAGGTAACTGAGCATGGGGTCGTTTTT
Organism: Crocinitomicaceae bacterium; assembly: GCA_040375215.1. Classification (GTDB taxonomy): domain Bacteria; phylum Bacteroidota; class Bacteroidia; order Flavobacteriales_D; family Sanyastnellaceae; genus CAMCTV01. Next base: position 121 of record JBEISW010000362.1, read on the forward strand.
TGTAGGCAATGCCATGAGATAGGCAGGGTTGGCGGGCATAATTTGTTGTATGCACCAATCCAAATCATCTAAACTGACATCCATGTGCAGCGTACTACAAATATCAAGACCAATGGTGAGGCCATGCAATTTGCCCATGACCAAATCTTCCAAACAGCATCTGACCAATTGCTCCTTCGTTCTAAAAACTTCTGGTCCAATAAATCCTGCCACATCATTCACATGAACCCAAGCTTGATGATCCGCTTTTTGAGTTGCAATCAATTTTTTAAGATGTCGCATAAATCCGTACTTTCTGGATTCATGGATGACCATATCAAAACCTTCTCCATGACCATTGGTCCCATCAGCTCCTTGTCCCGTTTCAGCATAAAGTCCATACCTACCTTTGCGCTGCGCAACATGGGCTTTCATCTTATCTATGGTGACGTCAAAAGTTTGATTCGCAGCGTCTGTACCCGCAATACTTTGAAACCAAATTCCTGTTGATTCGGGTTGCATTTTTTCCACTTCAGCTTGCACATCAATATGGGAAAGCACACAATGCGGAATAGTATCCGTTAATGAGAAAGTCTCAATGATATCTTGAAGTGTAGATTCAATTTTGGCTACTGAAGAAGGTTCGCTCGAAACCGGATTGGTTCCAAGCACAACATCGCCCACTGCGAAAGACCATGCATTCATGATTTGCCAGAAAATATCCTCTGGGTCATCCGTTGGCGAGTTGGGTTGTACCCTTGCTCCCATATATCCTTTTGCACCTATTTGACTTTGTGGCAAAGGGTGAAATATTTTTTGACTCACTGTGATCAATTCTTCATTGCTCATCAGTTTTACAACACATGCTATCTGATCACTGTGAAGATCTGGTAATTGCTTGATTGAATCTTCACTTTCAGTAAGTAAAAATTCTTTCAGTCTTCCAAAAGTCAATTTTTGAATGGGATCATCGTGCATGTCGCCCGTTATCAAAATTGATTGGTTGTCTTGAAATATCGGGTGGGTAATGATATCACCCAAAACGGTATTGGAAAGAAGTGTCCGAGCTAGTTCACGCTGAGATTCATCGGGCGCAGCTATTCCCGCAATTTCATCACCTTCCTTAAAGGCATTGGCATGACCCAAAATCTTGCGGTACATGGATAAGTCGAATGAGCCATTTACCCGATGGATAAAAGAAAAGATATCCTCATTGTCCATCATCATAGGCAAGGTTTCCCATGTGTTGGATTGTTCACGTCTAATTGCAGCTGATAGTAACGAGGGAACAAGCAGAAAGCCGGCTGTAACACCTCCCAATTGATGAATGAACGTTCTTCTTTTCACCATCCGAAGATAGTCCAAGCATTCACTATGTTACCAAAACCTTCAGAATTTAAAATGCAAAATCTGGAGTCTCAGCAGGAATGAATTCCCATTGCGCAATCTTTGATGCTTCTATCTGAGGAATACTTTCCCAATGATCCTGTTTTTTAATCCAATATTGTTCTGTTGTTTTAGAATAGTTGCGCTCTGGAACAAGGGTAGAGCAAATTTGCTTCAGAAAAACGAGTGGTCCATTTTGCCCAATAAAGTGTTTTTTAAGATCGATGATGGCCGTTTTTCTGAGACTCCCGTCACGGTGATTGAATTTCAGTTCATGCGTTGTAACGGGAGGCAATGCGATGGCATCTAGAAGTAAAGTAGGGTGTAGCAAAGTGTTCATCATTTTTGAATTTTTCCAAAAGTGATGAAGGT